>CAYFMB010000128.1:0-5647 GCA_964344095.1 uncultured Klebsiella sp. | reverse complement strand
AGCTGCCGCATTGCCGAAGACATGGGCAAGGTGGTCAGCCTGATGTTCTTTGACTGACGACTGACCGGGCGCGGTGAGCAGCGGCTCAGATCAGGATCGCTTTGAGCCCATCGACGTAGAGCGCGCCGCTGCACACCATGGCCCCTGCCCAGCACAGGCTTCGCAGCGGAGCAAGGTTGGCCACATAGGCGCCGATGTAGGCCAGCCGAAGCGCCGGCCAGGCCAGGGCCAACGCGGCATCCACAGGGTTTTGAACACCGCTGAGCAGGGCCAACAGGCAGGCTGGCGCAAACAGGATGAACGCCTCGAAGCTGTTCTGGTGGGCCCAGGTGGCGCGCTGTCCCCAGGCCGGCAACCGCTCAAACATGGCCCGCGGTGCCGCCAGATCGGCCAGGCTGAAATCGGCCTGCGAGCGGGCGGCTCCAAGCGGCACCATGCTGGCTACCACCACGCCAGCGCCCAGCAGCAGGGCCCAGGCCAGGGCGGGGTCTGCGGATGGGGCCATGGGTGTGCGGGGACGACGTCGCTTCCTTTTCTACGCTGGGCCGATCCCGGCGGGCCCCTGAAGGCCGGCCCAACGCTTCGACCCAAGCCCAGATCCCTATGGCCGACAGTTTCAGCTTCGACTGCGTCAGCGATTTCGACCGCCAGGAGCTCGTCAACACGGTCGATCAGGTGCGTCGTGAGGTCGGCCAGCGCTACGACCTCAAGGATTCGGGCACCGAGATCGAGCTGGAGGAGACCGCGCTGGTGATCACCACGGCCAGCGACATGACCCTGCAGGCCGTCGAGGACGTCTTGCGTCAGAAGGCGACCAAGCGCAACCTGTCGCTCAAGATCTTCGACTTTCAGACCCCAGAGCCGGTGGGCGGCAACCGGGTCAAGCAGGTGGTCAAGCTGCGCAAAGGCCTGTCTCAAGAGCTGGCCAAGAAGCTCAGCAAAACTGTGCGCGATCAGCTCAAGAAGGTGACCGTGGCGATCCAGGGCGAGAGCCTGCGGGTCACCGGTAAGAGCAAGGATGACCTGCAGGCGGCGATCCAGCTGCTCAAGGCCCAAGACGTGGAGGTGCCGCTGCAGTTTGAGAACTACCGCTGAATTGGGCTGGCGCTTCTGGGTCGACCGCGGCGGCACCTTCACCGACGTCGTGGGGCTCAGCCCCTCAGGCGAGATCGTCGTCCGCAAGGTGTTGTCGGTGCAGCCCGAGCGCCGCGGCGATCCTGCGGTGCGTGCGATCGCCTCGTTGTTGCAGCAGCCTCAGGATGTGCCCATCCCGCCGCAGGCGATCAGCGAACTGAGGCTGGGCACCACGGTGGCGACCAATGCTCTGCTTGAGCGCAGGGGTGCAGCGGTGCTGCTGCTGATCAACGCGGGTCTGGGCGATCAGCTCAGCCTCGGTGATCTGCATCGACCGGAGCTGTTTGCCCTCAAGGTGGAGCGCCCCAGCGTGCTGCACCAGCGTGTCATCGAGGTCAGTGGGCGACTGGCCGCCGATGGCAGCGAGCTTGAGCCACTGCAGCTCGATGCAACCTTGGCGCAGCGTGTGCGTGATGCCGTGGCTGATGGCTACCGCAGCGTTGCCATTGCTTTGCTGCACAGCTACCGCAACCCTGCCCATGAGGAGCAGCTGCATCAGTGGCTGTTTGGACTGGGCCTCGACCTGCAGACGATCAGCCTGTCCCATCGCATCAGCCGCTTGCCGCGCCTGGTGCCTCGCGGTCAGACCACCTTGGTCGAGGCGGCGGTGGCCCCGGTGCTGCGCCGCTATCTCGATCAGGTCGACGCGGCCCTGGGCGGAGCAGCCTCGCTGCGGGTGATGCGCTCCAGCGGTGCCCTGGCGCCGCGCAGCTGGTTGCTGGCCAAGGACACGATTCTCTCGGGACCGGCCGGGGGGGTGGTGGGAGCCCTGGCAGTGGCTCGCCAGGCGCTGGCGCTGGCGGGTCTGCCGTTGCAGCCGGTGGTCGGTTTTGACATGGGTGGCACCTCCACCGACGTGTTCCATGCGGCTCTGGTGGATGGCGTCCTGCGCTGTGAGCGCAGCCCCGAGACCGCCATCGCGGGTCTGCAGTTGCAGGCGCCGATGCTGCCGATCCACACCGTGGCTGCCGGTGGGGGCTCGATCGTGCAGTTCGATGGCCAGCGTCTGCAGGTGGGACCGCAGTCGGCGGGCGCCGATCCAGGACCGGCGGCCTATGGCCGTGGCGGTCCTCTCACCGTTACCGACGCCAATGTGCTGCTGGGGCGCTTGCCGATCGTGGCGCTGCCGCCTGTGTTCGGGCCGGCGGGGGATGCCCCGCTCAGGCATGGGCCAGTGCGTCAGGGGTTTGCACGCCTGGCGGCGGCCATGCAGGCGCAGCAACCGGGCATCAGCGCCGAGCAGATCGCCGCTGGAGCCCTTCAGGTCGCGATCGAGACGATGGCCGCGGCGATTCGGCGCATCTCGATCGAGCAGGGGCACGACCCGCGCCAGGCCCTGCTGGTCAGCTATGGCGGCGCGGCGGCTCAGCATGCCTGCCGTCTGGCCGCCGAGTTGGGCATGACCCGCGTGCTGGTGCATCCGCTGGCGGGGGTGCTCTCGGCCTATGGCATTGGTCAGGCCCCGCAGGCGCTGCTGCTGGAGCGCCCGCTGCGTCAGCCCCTGAATCAGGAACTGCTGGAGCAGATCCAGCAGCATCGGCAGGAGCTCGTGGCCGAGGGATTGGCCCAGCTGGCGGCGGTGATCGATCTCGATCAGGCTCCTGTCGAGATCGCTCTGCAGCTCGAGCTGCGCCACCCCAGCCAGGAGCGCGGCTTTGCGTTGCCTTGGGCGGCAGACGTGGCGCTCTTGCACCAGGCCTATGGGGTGCGGCATCGGCAGCTCTACGGCTACCCCTGCAGCGATGAGCAGCTGGTGGTTGAGCGCCTGCTGGTTGAACTGCGCTGTGAACCAGGGGCCGCGCTTGGGGCAAGCCCACAGGTCGCCCCCTCGGCCGGCATCGATGCTGCAGAGCCGGCCACGACGCCGCTGTGGCTTGATGCACTGCAGGGCTGGCAGTCGGTGCCGCTCTGGCCGCGGCAACGTTTGGCTGCTGGCGATCGCCTCGACGGCCCTGCCCTGGTGACTGATGCGATCACCACCCTGGTGTTGGAGCCGGGATGGCAGCTGCAGCGTCTGGCCGACGGCGCCCTGTTGCTCGAGCGGCAGGCCCAGACCATCGCTGTGCCGGGCATGGATCGCGCTGAGCTGCTGCTTGGCACCCGAGAGGCCGGCCACGCAGGCGTCGATCCGATCCTGTTGGAGCTGTATCACCACCGCTTTGCCGCCATCGCCGTCCAAATGGGCGTGCAGCTGCAGCAGAGCGCCCGCTCGCTCAACATTCGCGAACGTCTCGATTTTTCCTGCGCCCTGTTCGATCGCCATGGCGCCCTGGTAGCCAATGCGCCCCACATTCCCGTGCACCTGGGCTCGATGGGTGCGAGCGTGGCCAGCCTGCTGGCGGCCATCGATCGCGGCGAGCGACGTGCCTTGCAACCAGGCGATGTGGTGCTCTCAAACAACCCCTACAACGGCGGCACCCATCTGCCCGATATCACGGCGATCACACCGGTGTTCGTTGCAGGCAGCAGAGCTGAACCTGCGTTTTTTGTGGCATCACGCGGGCACCACGCCGACGTGGGTGGCCTGACCCCCGGCTCGATGCCCGCCCACAGCCGCACGATCGACGACGAGGGCTTGCTGCTCGACAATGTCTGGTTGTTGGAACATGGACGGCTCGATGAGCCGTTGTGGCGGGGGCGCTTTGCTGCGCTGCGCCATCCCGTGCGCAACCCCGACCTGCTGCTGGCCGACCTGCAGGCCCAGGTGGCAGCCAACTGCAGCGGCGCCGCTGCTTTGCAGGCGTTGCTCGAACGCCAGGGGCTGCCCGAGGTGCAGGCCTACATGACGCATGTGCAGGCCAACGCCGCTGCAACCGTGCGTCGCCTAATCGCACGGTTGCAGCCAGGACAGTGCAGCCTCGATCTTGACGATGGCGGCCGCATTTGCGTCAGCGTCGCCATTGATGCGCAGCAGCAGCGTCTGCACATCGATTTCAGCGGCACGTCTGCCCAGCACGAAGGTAACCGCAACGCTCCCCTGGCGGTGACCCATGCGGTCGTGCTGTACGTGATCCGCACCCTGGTTGCTGAAGCGATCCCGCTCAATGCCGGTTGTTTTGAGCCGCTTGAGCTGATCGTGCCGCCGGGCACTCTCCTCAACCCGTTGCCCCCGGCAGCGGTGGTGGCCGGCAACGTCGAAATGTCCCAGGCCACAGCCAACGCTCTGTTTCTGGCCCTTGGCGTGCAGGCTGCCAGTCAGGGCACCATGAACAACCTCAGCTTTGGCGATGGTCGGCATCAGTACTACGAAACCATTGGCGGTGGCTGCGGGGCCGGGTTGGGTTACGCCGGCGGATCCGCGTTCCAGAGCCATATGACCAACTCACGTCTCACTGATCCCGAGGTTCTCGAAGAACGTCTACCGGTGCGACTTGAGCAGATGAGCCAACGTCGCGGCTCCGGTGGCCCAGGTCACTGGCAGGGTGGTGATGGCGTTGTGCGCCAGTTGCGCTTTCTGGCGCCGATGCAGGTTTCGCTGATCAGCGGCTCGCGTCTGGTGCCACCGCCGGGGCTCGGTGGAGGCCAGAGTGGTCTGCCGGGACGCAATCTGCTGCTGCGCGCCAATGGGCTGGAGCAGGAGCTGCCCGGTTCCTGCCAAATCAGCCTCAGCGCCGGTGAGGCGCTGAGGCTTGAAACCCCGGGAGGGGGTGGCTTTGGCCCGGTTTCTGACGCTCCGCCTGATCAAGCGGATCAGGCGGAGCGTCAAAGCCAGTCACATCCAAAGCGTGAGCCCTAAAACGCTGTCCGATTTTCTAAACGGAAGGCGCCAATCAGGCCTCTGGGGCTACTGGTGCGGTGATCAGGTTGATGGCCGAAAACGCCAGGCCAATGCCGAACAGCATGCCGACCGCCCAGAGGCTGTCGCTGGGCCATTCGGCAATGAGCATGCCGCCCAGGATTGCCGTGACGATGCCGTCGATGAGCACCAGACCGCGGGCTGGGCCATTGGCGGTAGCGGCTGCGGCTAGTTCCATCACCCCTTGGAAGGCCAGCAGGAAGCCCACAAACAGGGTCAGGCTCACTTCCCCTTCCACGGGGTCGATCAGCAGCCAGATGCCACCGCCCACATAAAGCAGTGCCGACAGCAGCCGAAACAATTTGCCTTTGAGGTCGCTCTCAGCGCTGAGTCGTAACGCCTGGCTCACCCCGGCGGTCACGGCAATGGCGCCGATCGCAATGGTGAGCAGTGTTGCCGACACAAACGGCAGCACGATTGACAGACCTGCAGCGGCAAACAGCAGTCCTGCCGTTAGCCAGCGCAGGGTGGGGGAAGCCGGAACCGACACAGCGGGTTTGGGGATTGGATCACGCCCACCATAGGTTCATCGGTCTTGTCGGCCGGCGCTGGTTCCTCGTGAAGTCACGACAGCTTCTGTGGCAAACCATCACAGAGTGCGGCGCTCCCCAACAAACCTGCCCAACGTAAGAGCTGCAGACCGGTTCCCCCAGGATCCATGCTCGAGCTGCTGCCGCCGCTCAACGACCACAACCTGCCCTGGATGGACACGATCCA
>CAYFMB010000127.1:0-5721 GCA_964344095.1 uncultured Klebsiella sp. | reverse complement strand
GGCATCCCCTGCGCTGATGTACCCGACCCCGATGAGCCGATGAGCCTGACGGGGATCGGCCGCATTTTGGGCATCAGCCGCGACCGGGTGCGCAACCTCGAACGCGATGGTTTGGCCAGCCTGCGCCGCCTCAGCAGCGCCGTCGAGGCTTACGTGGCCTGTTGAATCAGCCCGGTTCGAGCTGGATGGTGCTGTGGGCAATCCCCAAGGCAGCCAGATCTTGCTTGGCACGGTGCAACAACTCCATGTCATCAATCGCTCCGGGCTGACGTTTGACATGGGCGGTCAAGGCGTTCTGGGACGTGCTCATGCCCCAAACGTGCAGGTGATGCACATCCACCACACCCGGCAGGTTGCGCAGGGCTGCATCGACCGCCGCCAAATCAATGCCGGCTGGCACCGCATCGAGAGCCACCACCATGGCTTCGCGCAGAAGCGACCAGCCGCTCCAACCCACCACCAGGCCGACGCAAATGGCCGTCACGGTGTCAATCCAAACCCACTGGGTCAGGCCCACCACAATGGCGCTGCCCAGCACGGCAACAGACACCGCCGCATCACCCAGCAGGTGCAGCCTTGCGGCGCGGCGGTTGAGGTCATGCTGATGGTCGTGGCCGAACAACCAGGCTGAAAAGAGATTGACCGCAATGCCTGCCGCCGCTGCCCAGGCCACCGGCACGCTGTCGATGCTCTGACCGCGCCCCAGCCGCTGCAGACCCTCGACGATCAGCACCGCCGAGGCCATCAAGATCAGCACGGCGTTGACCAGCGAGGCCAGCTGGGTACTGCGGCCGAAGCCATAGGTAAAGCGTCCACTGGCAGGCCGGGCGCTGAGGCGCTCGGCTCCCCAGCCCAGCAGCAGCCCAGCCACATCGCCCAGGTTGTGGATCGCATCGCTGACCAGAGCCAACGAGCCGAAGCCGAAGCCGATCACCAGCTGCAGGCCCGAGAGACCGCTGTTGAGGATCACGCTCCAGCGGAACGCAGCCGCTGAGCCGGGGCGGTGCTCGTGCTGGTGCTGATGCGGCAGCCGCTGAATCGCCAGCGCCTCGCGGGCAGCGGGGTGGCACGCATCCGTCCCGCAGGGGTGATCATGCGTGTGATTCGTCGACACGTCGGCTCGCAAGCGATGAGCCCAGATTCGCACCGGTGGCTGCGCACGGCACTGCTGACCTGGTGGCAGCAGCAGGGGCGCCACTGGATTCCCTGGAAACTGAGGCCCGACGGCAGCGCGGCTGCCGATGGGGAAGCCCTGGATCCGTATCCGATCTGGGTTGCCGAAATCATGCTGCAGCAGACCCAGCTGCAGGTGGTGCTGCCCTACTGGCAGCGCTGGATGGCCGCGTTTCCAACCCTGGAAGCCCTGGCAGCAGCGAGCGAACACGACGTGTTGCTGCAGTGGCAAGGCCTGGGCTACTACTCCCGCGCCCGGCGGTTGCAACAGGGGGCGCAGCTGCTGGTGACGGCTGGCGGGTCTGACTCGTGGCCCCGCGATCTCGAGAGCTGGACAGCACTGCCGGGCATTGGCCGCAGCACCGCTGGCAGCATCGTCAGCTCGGCGTTCGATCAGCCGCAAGCGATCCTCGATGGCAACGTCAAACGGGTGCTAACCCGGCTGATCGCCAGCCCCAGGCCGCCCGCCCGCGATCTCGCCCGGTTGTGGCAGCTGAGCGCGCAGTTGCTGGATGCGCAGCGACCCCGCGCCTTCAACCAGGCGCTCATGGATCTGGGCGCCAGCCTGTGCACGCCCCGCAACCCGAGCTGCGGCGCCTGTCCCTGGCAGAAGCACTGCGCTGCCTACGCTGCCGGCACCCCGACGGCCTATCCGGTGAAAGAAGCCCCCCGCGACCTGCCGTTTCAGGTCATTGGCGTTGGCCTCGTGTTCAACGCTGCCGGTCAGGTGCTGATCGATCAGCGCCTCAATGAGGGCCTACTCGGCGGCATGTGGGAATTTCCCGGTGGCAAACAGGAACCGAACGAGCCGATCGAGGCCACCATCGCTCGCGAACTGCGCGAGGAACTGGCCATCGAGGCCCGGGTGAATGAGCAGCTGATCGTCGTCGACCACGCCTACAGCCACAAGCGTCTGCGCTTTGTGGTGCACCTGTGCCAATGGCTCAGCGGTGAACCGCAGCCTTTGGCGAGTCAGCAGGTGCGCTGGGTGGAGCCGAGCGACCTGAGCAGCTATCCCTTTCCAGCTGCCAACGCGCGCATCATTGCGGCGCTCAACCGGCATCTGCACACTGGTGATGCAGCTGAACAGGTGGCGTGAGGCGTGCAACGTGCAGGTGGATGCTGCCCTTGGCGGGTCTGCTGCTGGGGACGCTGCCGCTGCGAGCCGAGCCGAGCCAACCGGCGGTCCTGCGTGTCGGAGTGGTCGATGGCAGCCAGCCCTGCAGTTACCGCTCAGGGGGAGCCTGGCAGGGACTAGCCGTGAGCCTCTGGAGCGAGGTCGCGCAACGGGAGGGCATTCCTTATGTGCTGCGTCCCATGCCGTCCATCAGGGCCATGCTCGAAGCGACACGCAACGGCAGCCTCGATGTGGCGGTCGAGTGCATCAACCTTTCACCTGATCGCTTGCGCCGTTATCGCTTCAGCTTGCCGTTCCAGGAAGACGGTCAGGCGCTGATGGTGATCAGCAATCCCTTCAGCCTGGGCCAGGCTTTTTTGAGTGCCTTGCTAGGTGGCACCCTGCTGCGCCTGCTGTTGGTGGCATTGCTGCTCACCCTGGCCATCACCGTGATGGTCTGGCGGGTCGAGGAGCACCCCGAAAAGCAGGCCTCGAGCAAACGGGAACAGTTTCAGGGCTTCACCCGGGTGTTCGCGGTTCTGGTCACTGGCAGTGGTGACGATGGCATCGTGGCCAGCACCCGGGGACGTTTGCTGGTCCTGCTGGCTTACGTCTTGCGCATCGTTGTCAGTGCTGTGTTGGTGGGCTTCCTGACGGTTGAGCTGGTTCATGAAGCCCAGGGCCGGGCCGGCAAACGGGTCCAACAGCTCAGCGACCTGGCTGGGTTGCGGGTTGGTTTCAAGCCCGGCACGGTGAGTGAAAGCCTGGTCAGGGAGATCAATGCTGCAGCCGGCTCAGCACAAGCCAAGCTCGTGCCGATTCACCGCATCGATGCAGCGCTTGTCGCCCTTGAGCGCCATGCCATCGATGTGATGCTGGCCGACGATCTTCAGCTTCAGTACCTCATCACCCACAACCCATCACCTGGGCTCATTCCGGTGCTTGCCATTCAGGGCATTCGCCCTGAGCTGCAGGGGTTCGGTGTGTCGCCGGCACTACCCGATGCGCTGGTGCGTCGCATCGATCTAGCCATCAGCGAGCTCAAGCGCAGCGGCGAAGTGCAGCATCTGCGCCAACAAGCGCTGTCGGGTTCACCGCTGCAGCCGCGTTAGGTGGTTGCCGTCGTTTGCCTCGGCGAGGCACTGATCGATCGGCTCGGACCGCCTGGCGGGGATCCGCAAGGCGACCCAACGGCCTGCGACGACCGCATGGGCGGCGCCCCCGCCAATGTCGCCTCTGCCCTGGCACGCCTGGGGAGCACCCCCGCTTTTGTGGGGCGACTCGGCCAGGACGCGATCGGGGTCGCCCTGGCTCGGTTTCTGGCTGAGCAGGGTGTTGACACCAGCGCCTTGCAATGGGATGCCACGCGTCCCAGCCGCATCGTGTTGGTGCGACGCGATCTCAACGGGGAGCGGCAGTTTGGCGGCTTCGCCGGCGATCTCGGGGCTGGGTTTGCGGATCAGGCCCTTGCGGCCGCCGACGTGTCCGTTGCGCTTGATCCGCTGCTGGAGCAAGCGCTCTGGTTGCTGCTCGGCACGATTCCACTCGCCTCCCCCGCCGCCGCAGAAGCAGCCTGGCTCGCAATTCGCAAGGCATCAGCAGCCGGCGTGGCGTTGGCTGTCGATGTCAATTGGCGGCCCACCTTCTGGGATCCCAACGCCGATCCGGCGGCCGGGCCCACTGACGCCCAGCGGCAGCGAATCCTGCCGTTGCTGCAGCAGGCGCAACTGCTCAAATGCGCCGCCGAAGAAGCCGAATGGCTGTTTGGCTATACCGACCCCCAGTGCATCAGTGCGGCTTTGCCCCGAAGCCCACTGGTGGTCGTTAGCGCTGGCGGCGCGCCGCTGCGCTGGGGGCGTGCCAGCGCTAAGGGCAGGCCTGGCCTGGCCGGATCGCTGCAACCGTTTCAAGTGGACGTTGTTGATACAACCGGCGCAGGTGATGCCTTGACCGCCGGGCTGCTGCATGGTCTCTGCACCACCTCAGCAACGGCGGGCAGCCAGGAGCCCATGCCACCACTGACACCCACTGCGCTGACTGAGCTCATGCTGCAGGCCAGCGCCTGCGCTGCGCTGGTGTGCCAAGGCATGGGGGCCATCGATCCCCAGCCCACAGCAAGCGAACTGGCGGCGTTTCTGCGAACGGCTGCCTGAACCCGCCATCAGTCCATGGCAAGCCAGAGGGCGCGACGGCCCGCTTCTGGCTGCTGCGGATCGAGCCAATCCAACTGCAGCTGCCAGCAGTGCTCAGGAACAAAGCTCAGCCGATCGGGCCATTCAACCGCCAGCAACGCTGTCTGCTCCAAGGCAGCCTCCTCTTCTTGAGCAAACAGGTCGTCGGCGGCGGCACTGTGCTGCAACCGATAAAGATCGAGATGCACCAGAGCTCCAGACGAGCCCCGGTAATGCTGAGCCAGGGCAAAGGTGGGGCTCGTAATCGGCTCGCTGATGCCCAGTCCCTCGGCGACGCCCTGCACCAGACAGGTCTTGCCGGCCCCCAGGTCGCCGCGCAGCAACAACGCTGGCCGGCCCTGATCAGGCAGCGACAGCCACTGCCGAGCCAGGTCTCGGCCCAAACCGCGGGTGGCGGCGGCATCGCTCAGGAGCACAGTGCGCTGTTGCATGTCTGTAGATTCGCCTGACGCGAGCCCGAAGCCTCGGCGACTCTGCAGATTTTTCAACGCCCTTCCAGTCGGAAGCGAGCTGTACCCAGGAGACAAATCAATGGTGGCAACACCCACAGCACCTGCGCTGCAGAGCACGAGCACGTACGTGATCGCCGATCTTGCCTTGGCTGATTTCGGTCGCAAGGAGATCGCCATCGCCGAGACCGAAATGCCCGGTCTGATGGCGCTGCGCAGCAAGTTCGCCGGTCAGCAGCCCCTCAAGGGTGCCCGCATTGCGGGTTCCCTGCACATGACGATTCAGACCGCCGTTCTGATCGAAACCCTGGTAGCCCTCGGCGCTGACGTGCGCTGGGCCAGCTGCAACATCTTCTCAACCCAGGACCACGCTGCCGCCGCCATTGCTGCCGCCGGCATCCCCGTTTTCGCTTACAAGGGCGAAACGCTTGATGAGTACTGGGCCTTCACGCACCGCATTCTCGAGTGGGGCGATGGCGGCACGCCCAACATGATTCTCGACGACGGTGGCGATGCCACCGGTCTGGTGATGCTGGGCACCAAGGCCGAGAGCGATCCCTCGGTGCTCGACAACCCCTCCAACGAAGAGGAGACCGCCCTGTTCAACAGCATCCGCCAGAAGCTGGCAGCAGTGCCGGGCTTCTACTCGCGCATCAAGGCGGCCATTCAGGGCGTCACCGAGGAGACCACCACCGGTGTGGCCCGCCTCTATCAAATGCAGAAGAGCGGCGAGCTGCCCTTCCCGGCCATCAACGTCAACGACTCGGTCACCAAGAGCAAGTTCGACAAC
>CAYFMB010000126.1:0-5811 GCA_964344095.1 uncultured Klebsiella sp. | reverse complement strand
GCAGCAGCGGCCGACTGCTGACGGTCCTCAATGACGACATCAACCAGCTCGAGCGCTTTCTCGATCACGGCGCCAACGAGATCCTGCAGCTCACCACCACCGTGCTGGCGGTGGGCGGCGCCATGGCCTATCTGTCGCCCACGGTGGCCGGGCTCTCGTTTTTGCCAATTCCGGTGATCCTGTGGGGATCACTGCGGTTCCAGAAGCGGCTGGCGCCCCGCTACCGCCAGGTGCGCGAGAAGGCGGGCGATCTGGCCAGCCGCCTGGCCAACAACCTCGGCGGCATGCTCACGATCAAGAGCTACACCGCCGAAGCCTGGGAGCTGGCCCGCCTGGGTGAGCAGAGCAAGGCTTACCGCGCTGCCAACCGCCGTGCCATTCGCCTGTCGGCGGCCTTCATCCCGTTGATCCGTTTCGCCATCCTGTTTGCCTTTCTGGCGATCTTGGTGATCGGCGGGCTGCAGGCCTGGCGCGGCACCATCGCCGTGGGTAGCTACAGCTTTCTGGTGTTCATTACCCAGCGCCTGCTGTGGCCCCTGACCACCCTGGGCCGCACCCTCGATGACTACCAGCGGGCGATGGCCTCGGCCAATCGCGTTTTCGATTTGCTCGACACCCCCGTGGCCCTGCCAGGAGGTGTCACGCCCTTGCCCTTGGGCATGGTCGAAGGTGAAATTCGCTTCGAGGACGTCAGCTTTGCCTATGGCGGCCGCCAGCCCCTGCTCGAGCACTTTGATCTGACGATTCCGGCGGGCAGCACGATCGGCATCGTCGGTTCCACCGGTTCGGGCAAGAGCACCTTGGTCAAGCTGCTGCTGCGGCTCTATGGCCTGCAGGGCGGCTGCATCCGCCTCGATGGCATCCCGATCGAGCAGTTGCGCCTGGCGGATCTACGCGCCGCCATTGGCCTGGTGAGTCAGGAGGTGTTTTTGTTCCACGGCACCGTGGCCGAGAACATCGCCTACGGCAGCTTTGATGCCACTGCGGCGGCCATCGAGCGAGCGGCCACCCTGGCCGAAGCCGCCGGCTTCATTGAGGAACTGCCCCAGGGGTATGCAACCGTGGTGGGTGAGCGTGGTCAGCGCCTCAGCGGCGGCCAGCGCCAGCGCATCGCCCTGGCCCGCGCCATTTTGAAAGATCCGCCGGTGCTGATTCTCGATGAGGCCACCGCAGCTGTTGATAACGAGACCGAGGCGGCGATTCAGCGCTCGCTCGATCGCCTCACGGCCGATCGCACCACCTTGGTGATTGCGCACCGGCTGTCGACGGTGCGCCATGCCGACCGCATTGTGGTGCTGGAGCACGGACGCCTGGTGGAAAGCGGACAGCATGAGGAACTCATGGCCCGGGACGGTGCCTACGCCAACCTCTGGCGCGTGCAGGTGGGGCTGCGGCCCGACGAAATTCTCAACCTCTGAGAGCGCCAGGACCCCCTTGCAATAGCTTTGCGGCCATGAAACGCTCAGGGGCACAGCGCTCCCAACCATCGACCAGCTCAGGCCGGCCCCGCAGGCGCAACCGCCTTGGCAAGGTTCTGGCGGCCATGGTTGTGGGCCTCAGCGCTGGCCTCGTGCTGGCGGTGCCCCTCTCCGAGTTGCTCGGCGGACAGGCCAAACCCACCAACAACGCCGTCACCAATCCCTTTACCGCCTGGAGCGGTGTCGGCGACCAGGACATCCTGCTGCTGGGCACTGATGTGGGTGGTGGAAACACCGATGTGATCGCGGCCTTGCGGGTCGACGGTGGCGTCACCCGCATCGTTCAGGTGCCCCGCGATTCCTACATCGAGGCCGAAGGGTACGGTCCTAACAAGATCAATGCGCTCTATGCCCTCGGTGGCATGGAGCTGCTCAAGCGGGAGCTCTCCCACAAGCTGGGCCGGCCGATGACCCACCACGTGATGGTCAACCTGGGGGCGATTCGCCGCATGGCTGATGCCCTCGGCGGCATTGAGGTCAACGTTCCCAAACGCCTGTACTACACCGACCGCAGCCAGGGGCTCTACATCGATTTGCAGCCCGGGTTGCAGAACCTCAAGGGCCGTGACCTCGAAGGCTTTCTGCGTTTCCGCCACGACGAACTCGGCGACATCGGCCGCCTCGAGCGTCAGCAGCTGGCCTGGCAGGCCCTGTTCAAGAAGCTGACCCGCCCCGAGCAGCTGGTGCGTCTGCCAGCCCTGCTGTCGGCCGCCGGCAAGGACATCAAGACCGACCTGGGCCCCATGGAGCTCGGTGGCCTAATCACCGCCATGGGCACCACCCAGCTCGACACCAAGCGCCTCGCGGGTCGACCGTTCATGCGCAATGGCATCAGCTATTGGGATGCCGAGTGGCCCAAGCCGAGCACAAGCGATGAAGCCGGTGGCACCGATCCCGATCGCTACCGCTTTCTTTATTGACTGTTTGCGACTCAGCGCGGGGGACTGCTGTTGTGCTTGGTCACGGTCATGGTGATCAACGCCAGCACCAGCGCTGTGGCTGCCAAGGTTGGCGTCGAGGCCGCCACCGTCACCCCCAGGGCGGCCGAGAACCAGATCGAGGCGGCACTGGTCAGACCACGCACCTCCAGCGTGGGACCGTCGCCGTTGCGGCCCGGTCCCATGATCTCCCCGGCTCCCAGGAAGCCGACCCCGGTCGCGACGCCTTGAATGGTGCGGCTGCGCGCATCGGGTAGGCTCCCGGCCGCAAGCACCATCAGACAGGCGCTGAGGGCCACCAGACAATGCACCCGCAGCCGGTTGGGATGAACCGTGCCGCCATGGTGGGCCCGGTTCAGGCCCACCGCCAGACCGCACAGCACGGCCAGCCCCATGCGCAGGATCGAATCGAGATCGGTTTGGACGACCGCTGGAACCATCAGCCGCTCCGCAACTGACTCCATCTTTGGTCGCTCTAGGCAATCGCGCCATACTTTGCCCATGGCTGGCGTGGCACCGGCGCCGTGAACCCCGAGCTGCTGCGCAAGAGCCTGAAGCTGGCCGTGGCTGCGTTTCTGACGGCGGCCATCGCCAGCTATTGCCAGCGCATTGAATTTGTCTGGTACCCCCTGTTGGCGGTGGTGGTGGTGGTCGACGACAACGACGAGCAGACGATCGCCGCGGCGCGCTCCCGCATTCTCGGAACTGTGACGGGAGGACTGGTCACGTTTCTGGTGCACACGATCCTCGGCGGCTGGCCCGGCGTGATGCTCTCGATCCTGCTGATGGTGCCCGTGTTGCGGGCCCTGGGTTGGCAGTCGGGTCTGAGCACCGCCGCTCTGGTGAGTGTGATGTTTCTGATGCTCCCCAGCCATGCGGAGCTCAACTGGCAGTACGTGATCAACCGGGCGGTCGACACCAGCGTTGGCTGTGCGGTGGCGTTGGTGGTGGGCTTGCTGTTCTGGCCCCGCAACCGGCTGCGCTTGCTCGAACGCAGCGACACGGCCTTGCGGCAGCACCTTGCGGCGCAGCTGCAGGGGTACCAGCTTTGGTTTGAAGGAGGAGCGCCCCGGCCTGATCCGCTCAACCCGGCCGTGTTCTCGGCCACCTTGGAGCGTATGCAGGGATGGGTGTCACTCGAGCGGGGCGGCCCCCATGGCCGAGAGCTGCAGCAGCTGCGCTGGCGTCAACGGCTGCTGCTGTGGAACCGAATCCAGTTTCACTGGATCCAGTTTGAGCGGCTGCTGGCCGACGTGCGGCCAGCGCCTCCTCTGGCGGCCAGTGTCATTCCTCTGCAGGTTCAGCTGGGGCCCCCAGGCGCCCGCGAACGGCTTGGCCCGCCCGGTGGTGTGATCAAGCCCTGGCATCAGGCTGCTCGCATGGCGCAACGGCCCCGTCCCTACCTGGCGGTGGCGGCCGAACTGGCGCCGCTGTGGGCGAGCTTGAGCACTCTGGCGCTGTTGCCGGTGCTGCCCCAGGAGAGCCGTTCATGAGCCCGGCCAGCCGACCGCGGTGGCTGTGGATGCACTCGGATCTGCGGTTGACGGTTGCTGCCGGTCTCACCAACGGCTTTGCGGCGCTGACCGGCGTGCCGTTTGCGTATTACGCCACGCTGGCGGTGCTGGCCTCCAGCGCCAGGAGTTACGGGCTCAGCCTTGCGCTCGGACGCCAGCGGGTGCTGGGCAGCCTGCTGGGTGCCGTGGTGCTGGTGGTCTGTTACCACGGCTTGCACGGTCTGCCGATGCCGCTGGGCCTCGCCATCGCCCTGGGCCTGCAGCGCCTGTTGGGTGGGCTGTGGCGCCTGGAGGTCGGCTACAAGGTGGGCGGCATGATCATTGTCATGGGATGGCTGGTCCATAGCGACCAGTTCGCCCAGTGGTTACCGCTGCGGTTGTTCTGGACCGTGTTTGGCATCGCCACGGCGCTGCTGAGCATGCGCCTGTTGTGGCCGGCTTCAGCTCTGATGAGCGGTTGGAGCGGCTGGGCGACGCTGTTTGAGCAACTGGCCGACCAGTTGCAGAACACTGGGGAGCCGGGGGCCTATGCCCGCCTGCGGCGGCAGTTGATGGAGGTGCGCGCCGCGCTGACCCCCATCCGCGATGAGCTGGGCGGTGCCGACGATGACCACCCCGTTCTCACGCTGATTGCCGGTTTTGATGAGACGTGCTCGCGCACGATCGGATTGCTGAACGGTCTCAGGCGGGCCAACCGGGATGCCGGCCTTGGCGCTTGGCCGCTCCTGTACACGGCCGAGTTGGCCGTGCTGCAGGCCCTGGCGCTGCGCATTCTGCAGTGGGCTGCCTGTCTGCGCTCCCGCCAGGGAGAGCATCGCCATCGTCTGCCACCCGCACCGGCCGAGCCCTGGACGCTGGCTGAGCTCTGCAACCGCAGCGAACAGCTGTTCGATGATCCCCAGCTCAGCAGCGCTCCTCTGGATCTGCTGGCTGCTCTGGCGGTGCGTCAACAGCTCTGCGCTCAGGCGATCGAGACGCTGCAGCGCACCGAGATCCATTGGCGACAGGCCACGGTGGCTGGATCAGCCACAGAAGGCAGGTGATACTGAGGCGCTGTCGGCTGCTGTCTCCACTCCTCCATGCTTGATTGCCGGCTGCGGGGTGTGTGGCGGCGGGCCTCCCTGGTGGCAACACTGCCGCTGGCGGCAGCGCTGCCCTGGGTCTGGCCAGCGTCACTGTTGGCCGGTGACAACACAGGCGCAGACGTGGAGATTCAGCGTCTCGAGCGCAGTTGGGCGCAGCTGGATCAACAGTTGCGGGCTCTCGACGCCCTGCTTCCCAACGAGTTGGAGAGCACCCCTCGCGATGGTGCCCCCACTCCCCTGCTGCCCCCCAACCTGATCAAGGCCAACCAGGCCCCGACCGGTGCGCTCAACCCTGCAGCCGCCGTGCCGGCGCCGCCTCTGGCGTTGCCCACCGCCGCCCAGCTGCAGGCCGGCGGCGTCCAGCAGCTCAGCCTGGATCAGGCTCTGGCGATCGCCTTTGCATCGAGTGCCACGCTGCAGGCCCAGCGCGAGCAGGTGGCGGCCAACCTGGCCAGCCTTCAAGCTGCTTTGGGAACCTGGTGGCCGCGCATCAGCGCCCTAGCCAGTGGCAGCGCGGGGCAATCCGGGATCTGGGCCGCAGCACCGGTTGGCAATGGCGGCTTGAATTTTGGGCCGCAGTTTTCCCCCAATGGGTTGGCTACACCCGGCGGGGGAAGCACGGCCGGCGCCTTTTATGTGCCCAACGGCGGCGGCGCCTACCTCACCCAATCGCAGAACCAGGGCCAGGCTGGCCTCGAGCTCGACTACGCCCTGCTCGACTTTGCCCGCACGCCAAAAATCCAGGCGGCCCGGGCTCAGTTGCGCAATGCTCGCAACACCTACGCCTCAGCACTGC
>CAYFMB010000125.1:0-5959 GCA_964344095.1 uncultured Klebsiella sp. | reverse complement strand
CGGCAGGCACCCACAGGGCTGAGGCCCTCGAGATGGCACAGCGTGGGCAGCGCAGCGCCCCGGGCACGACAGGCCTGCAGCAGGCTGGCGCCTGTGGGCACCGCCAGCAGCTCCCCATCGATCTGCAGGGTGAGCACACTCATGGATGGCCCCCCACGCAGGCTGCCTCGTACTCGTGGCGAAACCAGCGCAGCGTGCTCAGCACCGGATTGGGCGCCCCCTGCCCCAGGCCACAGAGGCTGGTGGCCCTGACCATGGCGGCGAGCTGCTCCAGCTGCGCCAGATCGTCAGCGCTGGCGCGGCGCTCACAGAATCGCTCGAGCAACTGCTCAAGCTGCACGGTGCCGGCGCGGCAGGGCACGCACTTGCCGCAACTCTCCTGCCGGCAAAAGCGCATGAACGCACGGGCCAGTTCGGGCATGGCCACGTGCTCGCCCAGCACCACCATGCCGCCGGAGCCCATCATCGAGCCAAGCGCCGTCAGGGTGTCGTAGTCGATCGGGGTATCGAGCAGAGCCGCAGGGATGCAACCTCCGGTCGGCCCGCCGGTCTGCACCGCCTTGATCGCGGTAGCCGCGCCCATCGTCTCCACAACGGTGCGCAGGGTTGTCCCCATCGGCACCTCCACCAGACCGGTGTGGGGCAGATCGCCCGAAAGGGCAAACACCTTGGTGCCTTTGCTGCCAGAGGTCCCCAGAGAGGCATACCAGTCGGCACCGCGCCGCAGAATCGCCGGCAGGGCCGCCAAGGTCTCGACGTTGTTGATCAGCGTGGGCGCGCCGAACAGACCGTTCTGGGCCGGATAGGGCGGCCGCGTGCGCGGGGTCCCGCGTCCGCCTTCGATCGAGGCGATCAGAGCGGTCTCCTCACCGCACACATAGGCGCCGGCACCCACCCGCACCTGCACATCGAGGTGGTGCAGCACCCCGCGCGAGCGCACCTGCTGCAGGGCCAGGCGCAGGCGGCTGATTGCCAAGGGATAGTCAGCCCGCACATAAATGAAACCGTGGCGGGCGCCCACGGCGTAGGCAGCGATCGCCAGCCCCTCGAGCAGCCGATGGGGATCACCTTCGAGCACAGCCCGGTCCATGAAGGCGCCCGGATCGCCCTCGTCGGCATTGCAAACCACAAACCGGGCTCCAGCCGGCTGCAGGGCCACCGTGTCCCACTTAAGCCCGGTGGGGTAACCGGCGCCGCCGCGACCACGCAGGCCGCTGCGGCAAATGCGCTGGCGCAGCCGCTCGGGCCGGCCCTCGGCCCGGCAGCGCTGCAGCTGGCTGTAAGCCCCCCGGGCCAGAGCATCGCCCAGCGATTCGGGATCCACCTGGCCGCAGCCCTCAAGCACCACGAGCTGCTGCAGACCAAAGAAAGGATGCTGCTGATCAACGGCGTGGGCCGCCAGCGGATCGGGCTGGGCGGGGGCCAGGGCCTGCTGCACCACCACTGCAGCCCGCTGCGGCACAACGGCGCCATAAAGCCTCGTCGCGCTCCCTGGGTCATCGATGGCCAAAAGCGGCCCGCGGGCACACAGACGCAAACAACCCACCGGCTTGATGCGCAGGTTCTCTGGCGTCGCCCCCAGGCTGCGACGCGCCTCCAGCAGGGCCCGCTGTAGGGCCTGGCCACCGGCGGCGCGGCAGCTGCTGGCATCGCAACAGCGCAGCGTCACCATGAGCGCGGCTGCGGCAGGGCCAGGGCGTCCAGGCGCTGCTTCAGCACCGCAGGATCGTCGACCGGTAGGGGCCCGACCACGGCAGCGTCGATCCGCAACAACGGCCCGAAGCTGCAGGCCCCCACACAGGACACCTCCTCCAGCGCCCAGTCCGCACACAATGCCAACCGTTGGGTCAGAGCGGCCAGCAGCCGTGCTGCGCCGCGCACATGGCAGGCCGTGCCGCAGCACACGGCGCAGCGATGGGGCCGCGGGGGCTCGAGCACAAACAGGTGGTAAAAGGTCGCTACTCCCTGCACCCGGCTCAGGGGAAGCTCAAGGCTGCGCGCCACCTCGGCCAGCTCCGCTGCCGGTAGAAAGCCCAGCCGCTGCTGGCGCTCATGCAGCACGTCGATCAGTGCATCGGCAGCCATGGCAGATCGGCGACCTCATGACTGCTTAATCAGATCGTGACGCTCTGGCAGGGCCTGCAGCAGAGCGGCGCCGCAAACACCTACCAGGTGCCGCCGCCCAGCATCTGATCGTCGCCCTCATCGGGGTTGTATTCGGCCCAGCCGGGGCTGGCCTGATCAAACAGCCCGAAGCGGGCCGCCTCGTCATCGAGCTGTGTGTTGCCGGTGGGGCGGGTGTCGCAGCTGAGCGAACCGTCGGGCCCGCTGACGCAGTTGTCAAACACCACGCCAGCGCGGGCGCCAGGCCCGATCAGCAGCATGCTCAGAGCCACTGTCGCAGTGAGACAATGGGACCTGTGGCTTGACATCAACCGATGTACACCGACTGGACTGCCGTCATTCTGCTGCTGTTGACCGCAGCGCCCCTGGCGGCTGTGGTGGCCACAACGGCCTTTTTCATCTGGCGGCAGAAGTCGCGCCGTCCGTAATCGACTCGGAGGCGCAAGGCTGCATCAGCACGGCGCCCTGGTTGAGCACAGCGGCGGTGGTGGTCGCCGCCGCCATTCCCGGCAGGCGCCCCTGCCCAAGGCAATCGAGACAGGTTCGATAGCTCTCGTCGCCCTGACGCAGGGCACCGCGACCTCCGCAGGTCATGCAGATCACGCTGGCTTCTCTCTCGCCGTGCCGTTGTCGTTCCGAAGTGCCGGACATGGGATCAAATGTGCTGCGTTGGATTCAGTGTGGTCCCGCCTGACCCATTTGATCCCGAAGCCTTTGTTAAATCTCGGCGGTCTGAGCCATGGCTCTGGCAAGTCGTTGCGGCCGGGCCTGGATCTCCTGCCGCAGCTCCTCGGCACTGAGACGCGACCCGGGCGGTACCAACCCCAGGCTGGCGGCAAGCTCCCCGATCACGCCTGCCGCATCAAAACCGCGCTGCCGCAGGCCCGCCAGGCCCTCTGAACCGTCGCGTTTGCTGAGTCGGGCGCCGCTGGCATCGCACCACAGCGGCACGTGGCCGTAGCGGGGCGGCTCGGCCCCCAGCCTGGCCATCACCGCCAACTGAGGGCCGGTCGAACTCCACAGGTCTGCCCCCCGCACCACATCACTGATGCCGAGCTCCAGCTCATCGACGGCGGTGGCCAGGTGATACGCGATGAAGCCGTCGGCGCGGCGCAGCACCACATCGCCCACAGCCGCCTGGGCATCGAGCCGTGCCGGGGCCATCCAGCGCTCGCACCACTGCAGCGTGCCGGGATCCAGGCGCAGCCGCCAACTCGGCAGACGCCCCTGCTGCGGCCCCCAGCTGGGCGGGCGCTCGCGGCAGAAACCGGGATAGACCGTGAGCCCGCCATGGGGGGCCGAGACATCGGCCAGCAGGCGGCGCGAACAGCGGCACGGGTACAACGCCCCGGCCCGACGCAGCGCTGACAGCACGCCTGAGTAGAGCCCGCGGCGTGCGCTCTGGCGCACTGGCGATCCATCCCAGTGCAGGCCCAACCAGCGCAGGTCGGCAAGGATCTGCGCCTCAGAGCCGGCCACCACCCGCGGGGTGTCGAGGTCATCGATGCGCAGCAGCCAGAGCCCGCCCAACAGGCGCGCATCAAGCCAGCTGAGCAGGGCGGTGCGCAGGTTGCCGCGATGCAACGCACCACTGGGGGATGGGGCAAAGCGCCCCCGGTAACCCTGCCGGCGCAGGTCCAGACCGCGCTGCAGCTGCCGCTGCAGATGCACGGGCAACAACTCCAGGCAGGTCAGGGCCATGGCCACGGGTCAGGCAACAAAAAAGGCGACCACCGGGGCCGCCCTCAAGCTTGCGTCAACCCGGGCACTCAGCCCTGCACGCGGTCCTTAAACATCTTGCCGGCGGTGAAGGCAGGCACGCGCTTGGCAGGAATCTTGATTTTGTCGCCGGTCTTGGGGTTCAGACCCTGACGGGCGGAGCGCTCGCGGGGTTCAAACGAACCGAAGCCAAGGATCGACACTTTTTTGCCTTCGACGACCGAATCGATGATGGTTTCGATGGTGGCATCCACCACCTGGGAGACGTCGGTCTTGGTCAGCTCGGTGCGAGCCGCAACAAGATTAACGAGATCAGCTTTGTTCATGGGGTCTGAATACCTCGGTTGGGGGCTGGGGGGACGGGTCCGCAGCAACGGCGGCACGTCTGGCGAATCGGCATGTCCCCGACCGCCAAAGGAGTTGGGCGCGCCAATGGTATGGATGTTGGCTGCCTGCGGCAACCAAAGACGGTGTTGCCGCAACGGTTTTCAGATCTTTTTGCGAAAACCGCATCAAAGCCCAGCCGCCAATGCAGACCGGTGTACGCCCTCAGAACGACTGCAGCGCAAGGGATCTGACCACTTGAGCCGCCTCGTTCACCAGCGGCTGCCCGCGCAGAGCGCCCAGGGCCGCTCCTGTAGCGATCCATGAAGGCGACCCGGCGGGCAGCCATTGCTGCAAGCGCGCGAGGCTGGCCTGCTGCCGCCCCCAGTGAAAGGTGAGGGGGGTGCGCAACGGCGCCAGGGCTCCCGGACCCAGCGGCACCAGCAGCCGGCCGCAGAAGAGCCCATCGACGCCTGCCCCCCTGGCGTGCAGCACGCAGGCCCCGGGTGTGGGCCCCGGTGTCCACAACAGTCGCAGCCCCGGGGCGGGCTCACTGCTGCTGCCAAACGGCTGCAGCCGCGCCAACCCCGGCAACAGATAGGCCTCTTGCTCCTGCAACAGCACCCGCCAGCCGCAATGAGGCTGCAACGCCTGGATCTGGCCATGGCCGAGGCGACTGGTCAGCACAATCAGACCGCCATCGGTGCCGACCAGTCCCTGGCGCTGCTGCAGAAAAGCCTGATTGGCCGCCGTCAGCGCCGGGGCATCGACCAGCAAATCAGGCCGGCCCTGGGCCGGGTCCCCCTCGAGCAACCAGCTGCTGCCGCCCTGGGTGTGGCGGTTGGGCGCAAACAACCAGAGGCCGCTGGCCACCTCCACAGGCGGGCGCCCGGGCTCGGGCGGGGTCGTGGTCAGCACTGCGGGCTGGGTCAGGGAACGCGTTCGTGCGTGTTCTGAGCCTGCCATCCCACCTAACTTGAAACCGAGCGCAAAGGCCCCCGGCGTTGGTTGTGGCACATCCGCAGGGATTGAGCGTGACGGCCGTGGGCATCGGCCGGCCCTGGCCTCTCGGGGCCAGCGTGACGTCCGCCGGCGTCAACTTTTCGGTGGTTGCCCCTGAGGCGACCCGCCTAGAGCTGGTGCTGTTTGGCCACGGCGACGCCAGCGAGCCGGCCGCCACGATCGACCTGGATCTGCGCCACCGCTCAGGTGACCACTGGCATGCGGAACTGAGTGGCCCCGGCATTGGCCTTGGCACCTGTTACGGCTACCGCGTCTATGGGCCGCTGCAGCCCGGCGCCCACGGCTTCAACCCCTCCAAGCTGTTGCTCGACCCCTGCGCCCGCGCGATTGCAGGCTGGAAGGGCTACCGCCGCGCCCTGGCGGTCGGCGCCATTCCCAACACCAGCTGCGCGCTCAAGGGCGTGGTGACCGAGCGCGAGCGCTTCGACTTTGACGCCGCACCCAGGCCCAGACACAGCTGGCAGAACACGATCATCTACGAACTGCACGTGGGCGGCTTCAGCCAGGGGGCAGGCACGCCGGTCAGCCCAGAGCGGCAGGGCACCCTGCTGGGCCTGATCGACACGATTCCCTATCTCAAGACTCTGGGCATCACCACCATCGAGCTGCTGCCGGTGATGGTCTTCGATCCGCAGGATGCCCCCGGCGGCCGGCACAACCACTGGGGCTACAGCCCGTTGAGCTGGATGGCCCCCCATCCGGGCTATCTGGTTGGCGACGATCCGCTGCAGGCGCGCGAGCAGGTGCGCCAGCTCGTGCGCGCCGCCCA
>CAYFMB010000124.1:0-5968 GCA_964344095.1 uncultured Klebsiella sp. | reverse complement strand
GCGGTGTAGCCGCGGGCTTCAAAGGTGGAGCGGATGCCACCGTTGGGGAAGGAGGAGCCATCGGGCTCGCCCTGCACCAGCAACTTGCCGGTGAACTCGGTGATGACGCGGCCGTCGCTTTTCGGCGCGATGAAGCCGTCGTGCTTCTCAGCGGTCGAGTTGGTGAGCGGATAAAAGACGTGGGCGTAATACAGCGCACCGCGACTGGTGGCCCAGCTCTTCATGGCGTCGGCGACGGCGTTGGCCACCGACAAATCGAGCTTGCCGCCCTCCTTGATGGTGCGCTGCACCGACTTGAAGATGCGCCCGCTCAGCAGCGTCTTCATCGTGTCCAGCGTGAACACATCGCTGGCCCACAGCTCCTCGAAGCTGGCCGCCGGCGGTGTGCTCACCGGCCGACGCCGCTGGATCTGCTGCAGGGCGGCAAAGCGCTGGGGGCTTGGCATGGCAACGCATTCACTCCTCACAATGTATGCGGCGATACCGATGCAGGCTGCCGCGCCGCTGCAGTAACGCGCTGGGCCGTGCTTGCCGAACCGCCGTCGTGGGGCTCTGGTCTCCCCCCTGACGGACGTGACCATGGTCATGACCATGGTCCGATGCCCAAGGGCACTCAGCGCAGCTCAAACAAGAGCAGGTCGGCGCCTTGATCACCGGCCGTGAACCCCAGGGACGCGCTGTTGCCCTGGCCAGAGCTCAATCCCAGCCCGTCGCCCTGCTTCAAGTGCACAGCGGCTGCGGCCGACCCAGGCTGCAGCTGACCGCCTCCTGTGATCAGCTGCAGCCAGCCCCTGGCGTCTGCAGCCAACGGCAGGTCGAGCGTCGCGCCCTTTTGGGGTTGGGCGCGCCACAGCCGCACCGGCCGTGCAATCGCCATCGCCCCATCGCGCTGCTCGGGATCGAGCAGCAGGGTCCAGGTTTGGCCGATGGCAAAGGCTTTCTGCGCGTAGCTAGGGGCCAGGCCCGCCGTGCTGGGCTCGATCCAGATCTGCAGCAGCCGGCAGGGCTGATCGCCCGCATTGATTTCGCTGTGCACGATGCCGGTGCCGGCGCTCATGCGCTGCAACTCACCGGCCCGCAGCACCTCGGCATGACCCATCGAGTCGCGGTGGTTGAGCTGGCCCGCGACCATCACCGTGATGATCTCCATGTCGCGGTGGGGGTGCATGCCAAAGCCCCGGCCCGCGGCGATGGTGTCGTCGTTGATCACCCGCAACGGCCCAAAGCCCATCCAGGCTGGATCGACATGGCTGGCAAACGAGAACGTGTGCCAGCTGTCGAGCCAGTCGAGTTGGCTGTGAAAGCGCGCGGCGGCGGGGCGAAACAGCAGGCCTGTGTCGCTGGGGCTGGGTGAAGGCATGCCGGTGCTTGGGCGTCGGTCTTTTGGTTTCAGGTCACGCGTTGTCGATCGCCGCCAGGCGCTGCAATCGCACCAGCAGATCGGCGATCGAGTCGTCCTTGGCGAGATTGGCTCCATTGCTCACCAGCTGCCGGCCCACCACGTGGGCTCCCAGGTGCGCCAGCTGCAGCCGCAGGGCTGCCAACACGGTGTGACCGCCGCCGCCCGAGTGGGTGGCGATGGCGATGGGCCGGCCGTTGAACAGGGCACGAAAGTCATCGCCCTGCACCGACAGCCAGGCGATGGCATTGGTCAGCACCGGTGGGATTGAGCCGTTGTATTCGGGCGCGCAGATCACCCAGCGGGGCGTGGTGTTGAGCTGGGCTTCGAGCGCCCCCAGGGCTGCGGGTGCTCCGGCCGCCATGGCCCGTGGCGTGAACAGGGGCAGCTCCAGGGCCGTGAGGTCAAGCACCGCGGCGCTCTGCCCCTGGGCCTGGGCCGCGGCGGCAAAGCGTTCGGCCAGTTTCAGGTTCTCGCCATTGCTGGCGGCGATCACCAGCAGCTCGGGAGCCGGTGGGTTGGTCATGGCGTGGTGTCGGGAGCTGGCTTCTGGACGGTTGCGCGATCGAGACTTGGATAGTCGGTGTAGCCGACGGGTCCGGGGCTGTAAAAGGTGGCGGGATCGGGGCTGTTCAGGGGGGCATCGCGACGCAGCCGCTCGGGCAGATCGGGGTTGGCGAGAAAGGCCGTCCCGAAAGCCACCGCATCCACAGCGCCGGCGGTGATGGCCGCATCGGCCTCGGTGCCCGTGTAGCCCATGTTGGCCACCAGCACGCCGTTGTAGTGCTGCCGGATCGGTGTCAGCACATCACCCTGTTGCTGCCCGGCAAAGTCGCCGCGCATCACATGCAGATAGGCCAGCGGCAGTGCGTTGAGCCGCTGGGCCAGCCAGATGCTCAGAGCAATCGGATCGCTGTCGCCCATGGCGTTGAAGCCATTGAGCGGCGAGATCCGCAGGCCCATCAACGGTGTTTCCTGGGCCACCGCCTCGAGCACCTCCAGCAACAGCCGGGCGCGATGCTCGATCGGGCCGCCATAGGGTCCGCTGCGTTGGTTGCTGCCATCGCGCAAAAAGCTATCGAGCAGGTAGCCGTTGGCGCCGTGCACCTCGACACCGTCGAAACCCGCCGCCATGGCGCGGCGCGCGGCCAGGCGAAAGCCCTCGACGATGCCGGGCAGTTCGTCGTCGCCCAACGCCCTTGGCACCACGTAGGGCTGCTTGCCTTCGGGGGTATGCACCCCATCGCCGCTGATGGCGATGGGGCTGGGGGCAACAGGCTGGCGGCCGCCGTTGAGCAGCGGGTGGCAGGCCCGGCCCCCATGCCACAGCTGCAGCACGATGCGCCCCCCGGCCCGGTGCACGGCATCGGTTGTGAGCCGCCAACCGGCGATCTGGGCGTCGTTGGTGATGCCCGGTTCGTGCCAGAAGGCCGAGTTGCCCTCCTGCACCATCGTGGCTTCGGCCACGATCAACCCGGCGCTGGCTCGCTGGGCGTAGTGCTCGGCCATCAGGGCCCCAGGGACATGGCCCGCCTCAGCGCGGCAGCGGGTCAGGGGGGCCATCCAGATGCGGTTGGGCAACTCCAGTGGGCCCACCCGCAGCGATGACAACAGGTTGCGACGCGAGCTGCTGGTGTCTCCCATGGGCATCAGGCGCCAGGATGGGCGCATCGGAGGTGGCTCCCGATGCTGTGACCTGTGCGGGTCCCTGCGCAAGTCGGAACCGCATGGTGGTTCAGGCTCCTGGGGGCACGATTGGATCGACAGGGGTGGCTGCTTTGGCTTTGACCCAAACCGAGAGGATCCAGCCAGCGTTCCCGCTGCTGCAGCGGGCGGCCCTGACCACCCTGCAGGTGAACCTGGGCTACCGCTGCAACCAGGCCTGCAGCCACTGTCATGTCAATGCGGGACCGGCCCGCACCGAACAGATGGATGGGGCCACGTTGGCCCTGATTCCGGAGGTGCTGCAGTGCCAGCAGATCGGCACGCTCGATCTCACCGGCGGGGCGCCGGAGCTGCATCCGGGGTTTCGCCCGCTGGTGAGGCAGGTCCGGACTCTGGGGGTGCAGGTGATCGACCGCTGCAATCTGACGGTTCTGAGCGAGCCAGATCAGCCCGATCTCGCGGCCTTCCTGGCGGCCCAGGGCGTGCGCGTGGTGGCCTCGCTGCCCTGCTACCTGGAGGCAAACGTCGATCGTCAGCGCGGTGCCGGGGTGTTTGCGCGCAGCATCGACGGCTTACGGCAGCTCAATGCCCTCGGTTACGGGGCGGTGGGCTCAGACCTGCAACTGGATCTGGTGTTCAACCCCCAGGGCCCTGTCCTGCCGCCCCCGCAGCAGCAGCTGGAGCAGGATTACCGCCAGCATCTGTTTGACCACTACGGCATTCGCTTCAACCGCTTGCTGGCCTTGGCCAACATGCCGATCGCTCGCTTTGCCGATCAGTTGCGCCGCCAGGGTGAGCTGGAGGCCTACGTCCAGCTGCTCGAGCGCAGCCACAACCCCGCCAACGTTGCGGCGGTGATGTGCCGCAGCTTGATCAGCGTCGATTGGCAGGGGCAGCTGTACGACTGCGATTTCAACCAGATGCTGGCGTTGCCCCTGGCCGCAGGGCCCGAGCGTCATCTGCGCGACCTGCTGCATTGGAACCCTGCTGGCGACCCGATCCGCGTCGATCACCACTGTTACGGCTGCACCGCCGGCAACGGTTCCAGTTGCGGCGGCGCGCTGAGCCAGGCTCGCGCCTGACTCCCTGGTGCGGAAATCAGCGCCGATCGTCTGCACCGGTGGCCGCGCGGGCCTCTGATTCGAGATCATCCTGAAAGGAGCGCATCAGATTCGGGCCCATGGCTGCATCCACCACCGCTCAAGGCCTGCAGCAGGGGGTGCGCGAGTACTACGGCAGCACCCTCAGCAGCAGCGCCGATCTGCGCACCAGCGCCTGCTGCGATGCCGGCAGCGTGCCCGCTGCACTCAAGCCCCTGTTGGCGCGTATCCATCCGGACGTCAGTGCGCGTTACTACGGCTGCGGCCTGGTGGCGCCACCACTGCTGCAGGGGGCGCGGGTGCTCGATCTGGGTTGCGGTAGTGGCCGTGATGTCTACCTGCTTGCCCAGCTGGTGGGCCCTGGCGGAGCGGTGGTCGGTGTTGACATGACACCGGAGCAGCTGGCGGTGGCAACGGCGCATCAGGGTTGGCATGCCGATCAGTTCGGCTACGCCAATGTGCGCTTTCTCGAAGGTCTGATCGAGCACCTCGATCAGCTCGATCTCGAACCCGCCAGTTTCGATGTGGTGGTTTCCAACTGCGTCGTCAACTTGGCCACCGACAAGGCTGCGGTTCTCGACGGTGTGCGGCGCTTGCTCAAGCCTGGTGGTGAGTTCTATTTCGCCGATGTCTACGCCGATCGACGCATGGCTTCCGACCTGCGTGACGATCCGGTGCTCTACGGCGAGTGTCTGTCTGGGGCCCTCTACTGGAATGACTTTCTGCGCCTGGCTCGCCGCAGCGGCTTCGCCGATCCGCGTTTGGTGAGCAGCCGTCCCCTGGCCATCACTGATCCTGAGCTGGCATCACGCACCGGTGAGACTCACTTCTTTTCGGCCACCTATCGGCTGTTCAACATCCGTGAGCTCGAGGATGCCTGCGAAGATCACGGCCAGGCGGTGACGTATCAGGGCACCCTGCCAGGCCACGCTCATGCCCTCGATCTCGATGCGCACCATCATTTCGAGACCGGCAGAATCACCACGGTTTGCGGCAACACCTTTCGCATGCTGCAGCAGAGTCGCCTGGCTCCTCATTTTGCGTTTTCGGGCGATTTTCAGCGCCATTTCGGCCTCTTCCCCGGCTGCGGCGGCGTGCTGCCCTTCGCTACCAGGGATGCAGCTGATGCCGCCCCAACGGCGCCCACCGCAGCGGCAGCGTCCGCAACCTCATGCTGCTGAAACGCCGTTTGTGGCGATCGCCGCTGTCTCGTTCGCTCCTGACTGCTCTGGTGCTGCTGGCCCCCGTCGCTGCAACACCTGGCGCAGTGGCGGCGACTGGGGCCAGCCCACCGCCTGAGCTGTGTGTGCTGGTGCCCCGTGTCGAATCCCTCGATGAAGGCGAGGCCTACGGCGAGGTGCCAACCGCGTCGCCCACCCTGTTGGTGGTTGAGCCGTTGCAGCAGTTGCGCATCGAAACCGTGGCCGGTCGCCTGCTCTGGAGTCGCCGTGCTTCCCCCGGCCACACCCTGCCCGCGCCGTTGCCCTGGCCTTTGCCTCCGCTTAGGAGCGATCAGGAGGTGCTGCTGCGGCTGCAACCCCTCGGGGCCGCCCATGACGCCTTTGCCCATGTGCGGTTGCGGGCTGCCGGTTCGGCTCGCCTGGCGGCCACCGCCAACCTGATCGCTGCGCTGGGCAGCAACGCTGAGGCGTGGATGGATGCGATCAATCGGGCGTTGCAGGCCGATGATGTTGCCCTGGCCTGGGCGCTGCTGTTTGCCCCCGAGGCTCCCGCTGCAGACTCCCTCAGCGATCTGCGCCGTGAGGTGTGGCGCCGTGGTTGCGGCCTGGCCACCGACTCCTGA
>CAYFMB010000123.1:0-6011 GCA_964344095.1 uncultured Klebsiella sp. | reverse complement strand
TGCCCTGGTGCGGCCAGGTGCTGGCCGACATCGGCGATGAGCAGTCGCTGCAGCAGAACCTCTCGACCTTTAGCGGTCACATTCGCCGCATTGCGCGCATCCTTGATGCTCTTGCGGCGCCCATGGAAGGCGCGTCGTTGGTGCTGCTCGATGAAGTGGGGGCGGGCACCGATCCAGCCGAGGGCTCAGCCTTGGCGGCAGCCCTGTTGCGGCACCTCGCCGATCGCGCTCGGCTCACGGTCGCCACCACCCACTTTGGCGAGCTCAAGGCGCTCAAGTACAGCGACCCGCGCTTTGAGAACGCCTCGGTCGCCTTTGACACCGAGACCCTCTCGCCCACTTACCGGCTGCAGTGGGGGATTCCGGGCCGCAGCAACGCCCTGGCGATCGCCCGCCGGCTGGGCCTGGCCGAGCCGGTGCTGCAGCAGGCCGAAGCCCAGCTAGCGCCGCTGGCCCAGGGCGACGTCAACCAGGTGATCGCTGGCCTCGAGGACCAGCGTCAACGCCAGCAGGAGGCCGCCGAAGAGGCGGCCGCCCTGTTGGCCCAGACCGAGCTGCTGCACGAAGAGCTTTTGTTGCGCTGGGAGCAGCAGCAGCAGCAAAGTGCCGAGCTGCAGGAGCAGCGGCGTCAGCAGCTTGAGAGCTCCATCCGCCAGGGCCAAAAGGAGGTGCGCCGTATCATTCGCCGCCTGCGTCAGGGCGGCAGCAGGGCCGGTAGCAGCGAACTCGGCGAAACCGCCCGCCAGGCCGGTCAGCGGCTCAGGCAGCTCGAGCAGCAGCACCGCCCCGAGCCCCAGCGGCGCGAGCATCGTGGCTGGATGCCGGCGGTCGGTGATCGGGTGCGGGTGCTGTCGCTCGGCAAGGCCGGCGAGGTGCTGGCCATCGCCGACGACAGCCGCGAGCTCACGGTGCGCTGCGGGGTGATGCGGCTCAACGTGGCGATCGACGCCATTGAGGGGTTGCATGGTGAGAAGCCCGAGCCGCCCCCGCCGCCCCAGGTGAGCGTGCGGGCGGCGAGCCTCAGCAGCGGCCGCGGCGCCGATGTGCGCACGGAGCGCAACACGGTCGATGTGCGCGGTCTGCGGGTGCACGAGGCCGAGGCGGCGCTCGAGGAGCGCCTGCGCACCGCCAATGGCCCCTTGTGGGTGATTCATGGCATCGGCACCGGCAAGCTCAAGCGCGGCCTGCGCCAATGGCTCACCACCGTTCCCTACGTGGAGCGGGTTGCCGACGCCGAGCAGGGCGATGGTGGGCCCGGCTGCAGCGTGGTCTACGTGCGCTAGAGCGGCGGCAGACTCGGTTCTGCACGGGATCTTGGGGCTGCGGAGTTCTGAGGCCTGGGCAGGGCCTGCCCCTCGCCGTCAAACAGGCGCCAGCCGTGCGGGTCAACGTCCAGATGCACGCTGTCACCGGGGCGCAGCACGCTGCCGGGATCGCAGCGCACCTGGACCAGGTGGCCCGTGTCCTGTAGGCGGCAGGTGAGCACCTGCTCATTGCCCAGGGCCTCCACATGGCTGACGCTGGCCGACAGGTTGCGGTTGGTGGCTGGGGCAAGGCGCAGGTGCTCAGGCCGCAGGCCTGCGCTCAGTTCGGCCGTGCCGTGCCACACATGCAGCGCATCAGCCATGGGGCCTTCGGGGCTGAAACGGTGACCGCCCAGCTGCAGCTGACCCGGCGCTACGCGCGTCACCGGCAGCACGTTCATCGGCGGGCTGCCGATGAACTGGGCCACAAACAGGTTGGCGGGCCATTGATAGAGCTCCATGGGCGTGCCCAGCTGCTGCAGCGCGCCGCCATTGAGCACGGCAATGCGGTGGCCCATGGTCATCGCCTCAACCTGGTCGTGCGTCACGTAGAGGGTGGTGGTGCCCAGGCGCCGCTGCAGCTCGACGATCTGGGCCCGGGTGCCCGTGCGCAGCTTGGCGTCAAGGTTGCTGAGCGGCTCATCCATCAGAAACACCGCCGGTTGCCGGGCGATGGCGCGCCCCAGCGCGACCCGTTGTTTCTGGCCGCCCGAGAGTTCCTTGGGCCGTCGCTGCAGCAGGTGTTCCAGCTCGAGCGTGGCCGCCACCTCGGCGACCCGGGCCTCGATGCGTTGCTCCCGGGCCGAAGGAATCCGCAGCACCTGCGGCAGTGGTCGGCTGAGGCGGTTCAGTCCGTCCTGCATTTGCTGCAGGGCGCTGCGCGGTGCGCTGCGGCGCAGGCCAAAGGCGATGTTGTCGGCGACGCTCAGATGCGGATAGAGCGCATAGCTCTGGAACACCATCGCCACGTTGCGCTCGGCGGGGCGCAGCCGGCTCACCGCGCGCCCGCCCACGCTGATCTCTCCGCCTGTGGGTTGCTCGAGGCCAGCCAGCAGCCGCAGCAGTGTGCTTTTGCCGCAGCCTGAAGGGCCGACCAGCACCAGAAATTCGCCGTCGTCGATGCTCAGATCAAGGCTGTGCAACACCGTCACCGGTGCCTGCCGTTTGGCGCCGCTGCCGCGAGGTGGGTAGGTCTTGCTGACCTGATGGAAGCGAACGTCAGCCAAGGCGGCGCCCCATCGGCTCGGCGGAAGCCGCGATCTTAGGTTTGTTGGTCATGCAATTCATCGATCAGGCCCGTATCGCGGTTCAGGCCGGCCGCGGTGGCGATGGCATCGTCGCGTTTCGTCGCGAAAAATATGTGCCGGCTGGCGGCCCATCCGGTGGCGATGGCGGCCGCGGCGGTGACGTGCTGCTGCTGGCTGACAGCAACCTTCAGACCTTGCTGGACTTCAAGTACAAGCGCCAGTTCGTGGCGGCCGATGGCCGTCGCGGCGGGCCCAACAAGGCCACAGGCGCCAGCGGCGACCACCTGGTGATCAAGGTGCCCTGCGGCACAGAGATCCGCGATGCCCGCACCGGCATGCTGCTGGGCGATCTCACCGAAGCCGGCCAGGAGCTGCCCGTGGCCTTCGGCGGCCGCGGCGGCCTGGGCAATGCCCACTACCTCAGCAACCGCAACCGCGCCCCCGAAAAATGCACCGAGGGTCGCGAGGGGGAGGCATGGTTGTTGCAGTTGGAACTCAAGCTGCTGGCTGAGGTCGGCATCATCGGCCTGCCGAATGCGGGTAAAAGCACCCTGATCGCCGTGCTGTCAGCGGCCCGGCCCAAGATCGCCGATTACCCCTTCACCACGCTGGTGCCCAACCTGGGAGTGGTGCGGCGCCCCAGCGGCGATGGCACGGTGTTTGCCGATATTCCGGGGCTGATCGCAGGAGCCTCCCAGGGAGCTGGCCTCGGACACGATTTTTTGCGCCACATCGAACGCACCCGGCTGCTGATTCACCTGCTCGACGCCGCCAGCCCCCAACTGCTCGAGGACTATGACGTGGTCGAACGGGAGCTGTGTGCCTATGGCCATCAGCTCGATGAACGGCCGCGGCTCGTGGTGCTCAACAAGACGGAACTGGTGGAACCCGCCGAGCTGGAGGACTTGAAGCTCCAGCTCGAGCAGCGTTCAGGCCGCGGTGTCTGGCTGATCTCCGCGGCAATGGCCAGAGGCTTGGATGCGCTGCTGGCGGAGGTCTGGACGGAACTGGGAATTCAGTCGTCGTAGACGAGGCACTCGGGGGCTTCGGGGTTCAGATCGCAGAACACCTCCATCGGGGTCGGATCGTGGTTATCACCGGGATGGTGCTCCTTGTACTCCTGGAGTCCCTTGATCTCTTCCTCGAGGTGGCGCACCTTGCCCATGTCACCGGCAGCACGGGCCGCTTCGATTTCGCTCTGATCCTGCTGGATGTGCTCGTCGATGGATTTCATGGCTTGATGGCCCATGGGCCTTCAATTCGGCGCGCCTACCTTACGAGTGCTGGCGGCCGCCCGCGCAAGCTTGTGTTGTGCTGCCCATCGCCATCGCTGTGGCTAAGCCTGGAAGACAGGGTCGCTCGAGGTTTCCCCATGCCCAGGATCAAGCAGCGTCGTGGCCGGCATTTCATCGACGAGAGCGGGCGTTTGTTCTGGATCAACGGCCCTGACGAACACTGCTATCTCTCGGAGCAGCGGCAGTGGCGTGCCGGCCTCAGCTTTGACGATGTGTTGGATTGGAAACAATGTGCTCCCAGTGGTCTGGTGAGCCAGCGTTTCGCGTCGTTGCAGGCCGCCTGTGAGGCCTACGAGCACAGCCAGATCCGCTGGTATCAGGATCTTTACCTGCGTCGCATGGGCGATCAGATGGCACTGCATCGCAGCGCCGACGACTACAAGCCCACGGCGATGAAGCAGGCCGAAGCTCAGGGGCAGCGGGTGCGGCGGCAGCCTTGGCGCTTGCCCGACCCTCTGGGTCCCGTCTGCGGTTTGCCCCCAAGGGCTGACAACAAAGCCGGCGCTGGCTCCATTGAGGTGAGCCATCCACGCCGGCGGCGGCGTTCAAGCGGGCAGTTCGCTGAGCTCTAGCCAGCGTTCTTCGGCGGCTTCGATCCTTGCGCTGAGACCGGCCAGCTCCTGGCTGAGGGATTCCAGCTCGCTGTAGTCGCTGCCGCCAGCGCTGAGCTCTTGCTCGAGCTCGTGCCGGCGTGCTTCCCAGGCGGGCAGGTCCTCCTCGAGGCGCTGCAGTTCTCGGCTCTCCTTGTAGCTGCGCCGCCGGGGGGCCGCAGGTTTGGCGGCTTTGGCCGTGGCGCTCGGGACCCGACTCTCTGCCGTTGGGCCTGGTGTCTGGCCCATTGATCCCTGGGCTGTTCCTGCTCGAGCTGCAGCGTTGCTCTGGGCCTGGCGGGTGTCCAGGTAGCTGCTGTAGTTGCCTTCGAAGCGCTGCAAACGGCCGGCCTCGAAGCAGAACAGACGGTCGACCGTGCGGTCGAGAAAGTAGCGATCGTGGGAGACGATCACCACGCAACCGCGAAAGTCTTCGAGAAAGTCCTCCAGCACCGTCAGGGTCTGGACATCGAGATCGTTGGTGGGCTCGTCCAGCAGCAGTACGTTGGGCGCCTCGATCAGCAGGCGGCACAGGTGCAGGCGCCGCCGCTCGCCGCCCGAGAGCTTGCTGATCGGCTGGTGCTGCTGGGCCGGTGGAAACAGAAACCGCTCCAGCAGTTGCGATGCGCTGAGGGTGGATCCGTCCAGCTCGATGCTGCTGGCGGCGTCCTTGATGACATCAATCAGCTTGCGCTCGCGGCCGGCGGCGTCGGTGGCTTCCAGCACTTGGTGGCTGTGTTGGTCAAAGTAGGCCAGCTTCACGGTGCCACCCAGTTCCAGCAGACCCTGATCGGGGCTGCGCCGCCCGGCGATCAGATCGAGCAGGGTTGATTTGCCGCTGCCGTTGGGCCCGATGATGCCGATGCGGTCTTCGGGGCTGAAGTCGTAGCTGAACTCCCTCAGCAGCGCCTCTGCCCCCGCAGCACGGGCTTCGGGCGTGGCCCAGGCTGCTAGCTCTTCGATCGTGATGGCCCGCTTGCCCAGCCGCCGCTGGTTGCTGGCCAAGTTGATGCTGCCCTTGGCCTGGCGTTTGGGCGTTTCCTGCAGCGCGGCGATGCGCTGTATGCGGGCCTTCTGCTTGGTGCTGCGGGCCTTGGGCCCGCGTTTGAGCCACTCGAGCTCGCGCCGCAGTACCCCGCGCAGCTTGGCTTCGCTGGCTGTGGCGCTGGCCTCTTCCTCGGCTTGGCGGGCCAGGTAGTAGGCGTAATTGCCCTCATAGCTGCGGGCTTCGCCGCGGTCGACCGCCACGATGCGGGTGGTGACCCGGTCCAGCACATAGCGGTCGTGGGTGACCAGCACCAGGGCTCCGGCAAAGCGCTGCAGATAGCCCTGGAGCCATTCGATGCAGTCGGCGTCGAGATGGTTAGTGGGTTCGTCGAGCAGCAACACATCGGGTTCGGCCACCAGGGCTGCGGCCAGTGCCAGACGCTTGCGGTAGCCGCCCGACAACTCGCCCACGAGCCGCTGGCTGTCGCCGATGCCCAGCCGCTGCAGCACCTCGCGAATCTGCTGCTCCAGGGCCCAGGCCTGGCTCTGGTCCATGCGGCTGTTGAGGTCGCCCAGCTCGGCCAGCAG
>CAYFMB010000122.1:0-6065 GCA_964344095.1 uncultured Klebsiella sp. | reverse complement strand
GTGCCTGCCAGGGCGTGATCCAGGGCGGCGGCCGCCAGCCAGGCGCTCTGGCAGGGCTGACCGGCGGCCAGGGCCATGGCACCTCGCGCGGCGGCGTAGCCGGCCAGCACATCGCCCAGGCCGGCCCTGGCTGCTGCGGGGGTGGCCTGAGCCAGTTGCCAGCGTTGGCCGTCGGGGGCGGCGATCACGCTGCGAGCCCCTTTGAGCAGGACCACGGCACCGCTCTCGCTGGCGGCCAGGGCCGCGGCATCCAGGGCTGGTAGCTGCGCCAGGGCGGGCCAGAGGCGCTGCAGTTCGCCCCGGTGCGGCGTGATCCAGGTGGGGCCGACCCGCCCCTGCAGCCAGCTGACGTTGCTGCGGTTGAGGCCATCAGCATCGAGCAGCAGCAGCCCCGGGAAGCGTTGCAGCAGCAGCCAGCTGCGTTGCTCGGCCGCGGCTTCGGGCTGGCTCAGAGCGTCGGCATCCAGCACTCCGATCCCCGGTCCCAGCACGATGGCATCGAGGCGCTCCAGATCGGCTGGCTGCAGCCCGCCCAGCAGCAGTGAGCCGCTGGCATCGCATTCAAGCGGGCGTTGCAGCACGGCGTGGGGCAGCCATTGCCAGAGGTTCTCGGCCATGGGCGCGGCCAGGGCAGCGCGCAGGCTGCCCGCTCCGCTGGCGCTGGCACCCAGCAGGGCTAGCAGGGCCGCGCCGCGGTAGCGCGCACTGCCAGCAATCACCAGCACACGACCGCGTTCATATTTGCCGGCTATCGCGCTTAGCGTCGGCCACGGTGCCGTCTTTGCGTCGCACTCCTGCAGCCACAGGGGTGTGCCGGCCGGCAGGGCCTGCAGCAGCGGAGCCGGTAGACCCAGATCGATGCGCCTGAGCCGGCCCACCTGCGGCAGGGCGGGGTCCTGCGCCAGCCCTTGCTTGCACAGGCCGATGGCGTAGGTGACGGCGGCACAGGCGCACACGGGGCCCAGGGTTTCGCCGCTGGTGTCGTCGAGGCCGCTGGGCACGTCCACCGCCACCAGGGCGCCGGGTCTTTGCCGTGCTCGCTCAAGCAACAGGGCTGCCAGGGTCTGCTCCAGGCGACGGCGTTGACCGATGCCGAACAGGGCATCGATCCACACGGCGGCGCCAGCGGGGTCAGGCGCCTGCTGCAGCCGTTCGATGCCCAGCCACTGGGCGTGGCGCAGGTGGGCTTCAGTCAGGGGCTTGTGACGCTCAAACGGACTCCAGATCCGGGTGCGAATGCCGGCCAGATGCAGTTCGCGGGCAATCACCAGGCCATCGCCGCCGTTGTGACCGGGGCCCGCCAACACCACGGCACCCTGGCTGTGGAGCCGCTCGCCCCAGTCGGCTTGGATGGCTTCGGCGACCGCCAACGCTGCCTTTTCCATGAGCGCCTCCACCGGCAGGCCGCTGGCAAACAGTTGTTGCTCCAGGGCTGCCATCTGCGCCCCGCTGACCAGCAGATGGGCACTGTCGCGCTGGGGCCAGCAGGGAACGGCCGTGGCCAAGGCAGGGGGCGATCGCTCGGTCTCATGATGGAAGCAATGGGCGCTCTTCGCCCTGTCCTGTCATGGCGTCTGCTGGTCTGCAGCGTCCGCATGTTTTGGCTTCGTTGTCTGCTGCACCTCTTGCTGCCACCCCCGCCGGAGCGCTGGTGCTCGATCAGCTGCGCGGCTGGCCCGGCGAGCATCGCGTTGCGGTGGGCCTGTCGGGCGGCGTCGACAGCTCTCTCACGGCGGCCCTGCTGGTGGAGGCGGGTTGGGATGTTGAAGGGCTCACCCTGTGGCTGATGAGCGGCAAGGGCGCCTGCTGCGCCGAAGGCCTGGTGGATGCTGCTGGCATCTGCGAGCAGCTCGGCGTGCCGCACCACGTCGTCGACTTTCGCGAGCACTTCAAGGCGCAGATCGTCGATTTTCTGGTGCAGGGTTACCAGGCGGGGGTGACGCCACTGCCCTGTTCGCGCTGCAATCGCGAGGTCAAATTCGGCCCCATGTTGCAGTGGGCTCTCGAGCAGCGCGGTATCGCGCGCATTGCCACCGGCCACTACGCCCGGGTGCGCCACGGCGAGCAGTCGGATAACGGTCGTCATCAGCTGCTGCGGGGTCTCGACGAGCGCAAGGACCAGAGCTACTTCCTCTATGACCTGCCGCAGGAGGTGCTGGGGCGGCTGGTGTTTCCCCTGGGCGAGATGACCAAGCCCGACACCCGTGCCGAGGCCGAGCGCCATGGCCTGCGCACCGCCGCCAAGGCTGAAAGCCAGGACCTCTGTCTGGCCGATCACCACGGCTCGATGAAGGCCTTCCTGGATGCCTACCTACCGCCGCGGGACGGGCAGATTGTCCTTGCCGACGGCACGGTTGTGGGCCGCCACGACGGCATCGAGCACTTCACCATTGGCCAGCGCAAGGGCCTGGGTGTGGCCTGGCGCGAGCCCCTGCACGTGGTGCGCCTTGATGCCGCCATGAACCAGGTGGTGGTGGCCCCCCGCAGCGCAGCGGCGCGTGCTGATGCGGTGGTGGGCGCGATCAACTGGGTGTCGATCGCACCGCCTGCGCAGCCCATCGACGTGGAGGTGCAGGTGCGCTACCGCAGTGGAGCCGTTGCGGCGCGGTTGACTCCGCTGCCCCCCACCGAGGCCGATGCCGCGGCAGGGCGCCCGCACCGCTGCCAACTGGACTTTGCTGACGAGCAGTTTTCGATTACCCCCGGCCAGGCGGCGGTGTTCTATGCCGGTGATCGGGTGCTCGGTGGTGGCTTGATTCAGCCCTGAACGGTTCAGGGCTGGGGCGGAGCGTCGGTCCAGCCCAGAACGCCCGTGAAGACCCAGGGCTGTTCGGTTTGCTGGGTGAGGGCAACCCGTTCCGTACGCGAGGCGGTGTAGCGGTGCTTGCCGGTTGAGGGTTGTTTGAACGCGAGAATCGGCCAAGTGCCCAGGTTCAGTCCGACCGCCAGGGTGCCGGCAATGCCCTCGAGCTTGTAGCCGTTGCTGATCGCTTCGTCGCGTTCGTCTTCTTTGGTGGTGTAGATGCGATCGCCGCTGTTGGGATTGACCAGGCGGTAGACGTTGCTGGTGCGCAGATCGCGCTCCAGCTGGTTTTTGGCCAGCAGGGAGAAGGAGCTTGGTTTGCTGGACCAGCCACTGCTCTGCAGGCGCGTGGCTTCTGCGGCATCGGCGGTGTAGAGCTCGTTGCCGTTGGCGTCGACCAGGCGCCAGGTGGTCACCTCAAGAGGTTTGACAGAGTCAGCGATTGGTGCGCGCAGGGGCTGGCCTGGTCGGGCGCTGGGATCGAGTTTGGCGTCGCGAATGACGAACTGACCGTTGACGAGCAGGTGCTTGACGCCGACCGAGGTGAGCAGATTCTTCTCTGCGGGGTAGTCGGCACGGGGAGAGAACTTGGCGAGATCAAAGACAACCACATCGGCATCCTTGCCGACCTGGAGACGTCCCTTGTTGCGAGCGGTGGGCGTGCCGGCCGCCAGCAGGTTGGCGGGCAGCAGGGTCGACTGACGCACGGCCTGCATCAGGGTGAGCTTGCGCAGACCTGTGGCCGTGAGGGTCGGGTCGAGTCCTTGTTGTTTGCGGGCGAGGCTGTCGGCGCCGCCGATCACATAGTTGGCGAAGATTTTGGAATACACCGCCGCCGTGCGCGGGTGGGTGCTGCCGATGCCGACGGGCAGAGACTGATTCTTGGCATCCCACGTTGCTGTGGCCAGAAAGCGTGAACGGGGCAGCAGGCTGCCACCGAATTGCTTCGCTGTGGCCGGCGATGAGACGATCGGCATCGCATCACTAGCAAAGATGATGTTCGGCATCAGGATCGCCTGATCCAACAGTTTGCGGTCCTTGGGATCCGTCTCGTCGATGTAGTGAATGATCACCGTGGTGTCGGCGGGCACGCTGTCGCGCCACTGTCCGAACTCTTCGATGCTGCCGAAGCGTTTGTTGGGATCGTTGACGGGCCTGACGGCCGATGCATCAATCCCCAGCAGGGGCAGGTTCGTGGGCTCCAGGAAGTCCGTTTTGACCGTGGTGCTGCCGGCCCCCCAGGGGTACACCTCAGGGACCACGGGGATGCCCTCTGCCATGGCCCGTTGGATCACCGGAATGATCCGTCCCAGATCCTGGGTGGCGGTGCTGTTGATGTGCTGCAGCACATTGACACCGTTGGTGCGGGCCGAGACTTCGATGCCTTCCTGAAAGCCTTCAAACGCCGATTTGGTATCGCTCCCCTCGGGTGCATTGGGGTCCGGCAAGGGGTTTTTCTGGCGCAGATGGCTGAAGACCGGGCGGTTGAAGGTGTGTGCCAGTTCACCCAGTCCGATGTATTCGTTTTTGTTGGAACGGGTCAGGTAGCCCACAGGCATGCCGATCCCCAGCCCTCCTTCACGCAGTCCTGATTCGGTCAGGGCCAAGGTCAGGGCTGAACGGTCCTTCGGGAGGCGGCCGGTCACCTTGGCCGCTGTTGCTTTGCTGAGGGCCAGGAACATCGTTGTCAGCGTGCCGTCCTGCAACAGGCCGGCGCCCACCTCGGCGCGGGCACCAGCAAAGGCGGTGCCAAAGCCATAGTTGAGCGGGCGCCCGCCGACCGAGCCTGCCGCGTAGCCGGCGCTGGTTGGATAACGTCCGGCTTCGGTCTCAACGGCCGTGGTGACGCCGTCGAACGCCGACAACCAGTCGGTGGCGATCACCTGACCATGCACATGGATGTCGATAAAACCCGGCGCTACGACCAGACCCTTGGCGTTGACCGTGGTGCGTCCACGCAGGGCCGCTTGGCTGAGTGCGGCGATCTTGCCGCCGCGAATGCCGACGTTGCGAACCGCCTGCAGATTGGTTTCTGGATCCACCACTGTGCCGCCCACGATCACCACGTCGTAAGGAGCCTGCTGGGCCAGGGCCGCGGATGCTCCCACGAGCATTGAGGTGATCGGTAGCGCCGTGATGGACACACCCAGCACAAGCGTGCGACGCAGATCAGCAATGGCCATGGATTGCTCTGACAATGAACAAGGGGCGAAGCGCGTGCCCTACGGGTGCCGCCTGATCGACCGTAGCGAGGGTGTTCTGGTTTGGCTGTCACGGGGTATCAGGCCTGTCGCTCCAGCCCAGACCACCGCTGATCACCAATAAGGATCGCTGCTCAGCTCAACTGTCAGCTCGCCGTTGCGGCTGAACGGCACCTTGGCGATGCAGGCGCGCAGGGTTTTGCCATTGACGTCGATTTCACAGGCGCCGCAGCTCCCGCCCATGCAGCCCGTGGGGATCATGAAGCCAGCTTCGCGGGCGGCCGCGAGCCAGTCGCTACCGCTGGTCACCGTTGTGGAGGTGCCCCCGGGCCAGTGAATCAACACCTTGTTCATGGTCCTTTCAGCAATGGCTCCAGCTGTACGTGTTGCTCAAACGCATCGGCGAGTCGATCGAGCAAGCCTTCGCGTTGACGGCTGTGGTGGGGTTGCCGTTCGCTGAGCAATGGCAACCCCTGGCCTGAGCGCAGCTGGTTGAGCCAGCGCCTGCGCCAGGGACCGTTGTCGAACACCGCGTGCAGATAGGTACCGGCGACGTTGCCAGAGCTCCAGCCGAGGCCCGGATCGGCGCACAGATCCAGGCAGGGCTCCAGCGCTGTGGTGCAGCCGCGGTGCAGCTCAAAGCCTTCAAGCGCAAGCCCACCCTCCCTGTCAGGCTCAGCCTCGCCAGGAGGGGTGGGCCACAAGGCCAGGCTCTGGCGCTGCTGAAGGGCCTTGCCCTCACCGAACACCGTGCGCAGCGGCAACAAATTCAAGCCCGCAGCGCTGCCATGGCCGCCTTCGCGGCCCTCGGGGTCGCACAGCTCGCGCCCCAGCAGTTGCAGGCCGCCGCAGATGCCAAACACGTGGCCCCCGCCTGCCGCATAACGCCGCAGCTGCTTGCCCAGGCCGCTGCGCTGCATGGCTTCGAGATCGCGCAGGGTCTGCTTGCTGCCCGGCACCACCACCGCATCGGGTTGGCCCAGCTCCTCACCGGGCGCCACCCAGCGCAGCTGCACCGTGGGTTCGGCCTCGAGCGGGTCGAGATCGGAGAAGTTGCTGAG
>CAYFMB010000121.1:0-6115 GCA_964344095.1 uncultured Klebsiella sp. | reverse complement strand
CGGTGCACGCTGAAGGAGGCATCATCGGGCCAGTCATCGCCACCGCTGGCAGCGGGTGGTGCATTGGAGGGGCGAGGGCCGCGGCGAGAAATGGCCTGCAACGGCTGTCGCCTGCTTCCCCGAGCCTGGGGCTGCTGCGACAGCGGTTGCTGCCAGGGTTCACGCCAGTCGTCGGCACCCTCGTCGTCGAGCAACCACTCGAGCTTGTTCTCGACCCAGCGGCCCAGCTCACCAGGGTTCAAGCGAGCGCCACTACGCCGCTGACTGCCGCGCCCCCCCTGCCGCGAACCCGGCCGTGCGCCGGAGACTCCATCGACCAGTTGACGCCCCGCCTCGACCCAGCGATCGAGCCGCTGATCAAACCCGTCGTCGCCGCTGCGTGCCATTGGGCCAGGCTAACGGCGACGAACGCGGGCGCAGCGCTCCATGGCCAGGCCGAGCAAGGCGATGCCAAGGCCCGACCACTCGAGCGTCCACAAAAAGACGTGCATGGCGCGACCCTAGGACCGCCAGCCCAGCGCCTCAGCTCGCCTGCACAAACTCGAGCAGGCAGCTGGCATGCCAGCGTCCGCCATGCAACGCCTGGCAGCAGTGACGGCAGGCCAGGCCGCTGACACGGCGGCGATAGGGGCTGCTGCTGCCGCAGCGCCGGCACAGCGCCAGCCAGCGAGGCGGCCTGGAATCAGCCGCCCCAGGCAGGGGATAGCTGTGGCGCACCCGCACGACAAAGTCGTCCTGGGCAGCATTGATCGCCGCCATGCGGGCGCGAAAGCTGGGGCCGTGGGCTTCGCGCCGCTGCAGCACCCGATCCACCCAGGCGTGAATCATTTCGTGGCACAGCGTGCTCAGCAGGGCCTCACGTGGCAAAGGCTCAAGGACGGGCCGCGACAGCACGATCTCGCAAAGCTCAGCACTGCGGCGATACAGCCCGGCGCAGCGGGTCATGCGGCCATCGCTCCAGCGCAGGCCGACCAAGGCGCGTCCCTCAGGGGCCAACGCCGCGTCGAAGTGCTCGCGGTTGAGACGGTGAAACAGGGGCAGCAGGGGCTCGAGCGACACGCCAGCGGCAGGCAGCAATGACTGCAAAGGCAGCCGCGGCAGTCTGTCGCAATCGCACCGTCCGGGGTGGTCCTGCAGAATCACCGCTTGAACCGCAGGGACTCATGGACTGGCAGTTGGTGCAGGGCATCGGCAGCAAAGCCCTCCTGGCCGGCGCCGGCGCGCTGCTGTTGTACTGGACGATCAGCGCCGTCAAGCTGGTGCTCAGCGCCCGCGGCATCAACCCGCTGATCAAGCAGTTCTTCAACCAGGTGGCCAGTGGCCAGGTCGATGGCGCCTACCTGCTGACCACCAAGAACTACCGCTCCCACGTCAACCGCAGCCAGTTCATTCGCTTCCTGGCCGGTCTGCAGCTCAACCGTTACCGCAACCTCAAGTCGGGCCGCCCCCGCATTGAAGACGGTCAGGTGATCCTGACGATCAAACTCAAGAGCGAAGGCAACGATGAACTGCCGCTCGATTTCACCTTCGTGAAAGTCGATGAGCAATGGCGCGTTGACCGCATCACCCGGCTGTCGGCCGCCTGAGCTGGCGATGACCCCGGCTCTGGCCCAGGCCGAGCGCGCCGCCGAGCTCAGGCAGCTGCTCAATCGGGCGGCCCATGCCTACTACGTGTTGGATGCTCCGGTCATGGAGGATCCGGTCTACGACCGGCTCTACCGCGAACTGCTCGAACTCGAGCAAGCCCATGCTGAGTTGATCAGCCCCGACAGCCCGACCCAACGGGTCGGTGGCGCCCCCGCTGAGCGCTTTGCCAGCGTCAACCATCGCATTGGCCTGCTCAGCCTCGACAACGCCTTCTCGATCGCCGAGCTCGAAGCCTGGTACCGGCGCCTGCTGCGGGTGCTCGACCGTGAGCCGGCAGCCGCTGAGCCGCTACCGGCGCTGCCCCTGGTGGCCGAGCTCAAGATCGACGGCAACGCCCTGGCGCTCAGCTACGAGCAGGGCGTGCTGGTGCAAGCCGCCACCAGGGGCGATGGCGAACGCGGTGAAGCGATCACCGCCAATGTGCGCACCATCGCCAGCGTGCCGCTGCGGCTGCAGCTGGAGCATCCACCCGCCTGGGTGGAGGTGCGCGGTGAAGCGCTGATCCCCGATGGCACCTTTGCGGCGATCAACGCCGAACGCAGCGCACGCGGGGAGGCCCTGTTTGCCAATCCGCGCAACGCCTGCGCCGGTACCCTGCGCCAGCTCGACCCCCGGGTGGTAGCGGCGCGGCGGCTCGATTTCTTTGCCTACACCCTGCACCTGCCAGACGACTGGCAGCCGGGAGCCGGGGATCCGCCGCCACCCTCCGGCCAATGGGAGTCACTGCAATGGCTGCATGCGGCGGGATTCAAGGTGAACCCCAACGCCGAGCTGTGCCCCGACCTGGCCGCGGTCGAGGCCTTCTTTGCCCGCTGGGATGCGGGGCGGCGCCAGCTGCCCTATGCCACCGACGGCGTTGTGGTGAAGCTCGATGCCCTGCGCCTGCAGGCCGATGCTGGCTTCACCCAGAAGGCCCCACGCTGGGCGATCGCACTCAAGTACCCCGCCGAAGAGGCCCCCAGCAAGCTGCTGCGGCTGGCCTGTCAGGTGGGACGCACCGGTGTGGTGACGCCGGTGGCCGAGTTTGAACCGGTGCCCCTGGCTGGCACCACAGTGAGCCGCGCCACCCTGCACAACGCCGACCGGCTGGCCGAGCTCGACCTGCATGCCGGCGACACGATCGTGGTGCGCAAAGCCGGCGAGATCATTCCGGAGGTGGTGCGGGTGCTGCGCGAGCTGCGGCTCGCCGACGCCCAACCCCTGGAGCTGCCCCACACCTGCCCCGAATGCGGCTCGGCCCTGGTGCGCGAAGAGGGCGAAGCGGCCACCCGCTGCGTCAACGCCAGCTGCCCGGCGATTTTGCGGGGCTCGCTGCGGCACTGGGTCAGCAAGGGCGCCCTCGATGTCGACGGGCTGGGCAGCAAGCTGATCGAGCAGCTGGTCGACCGCGGCCTGGTGCGCTCGATCGCCGACCTGTACCGACTCGACGCCGCCCTGCTGGCCAGCCTCGAGCGCATGGGCGCGACCTCGGCCGCCAAGCTGATCGCCGCCCTGGACGGGTCCAAGCAACAACCCTGGCACCGCCAGCTCTATGGCCTCGGCATCCACCACATTGGCGAGGTCAGCGCCAAGGCCCTGGCCCGCAGCTTCGGCAGTGCGGCCGAGCTCAGCAGCGCCGCCCATGCATCACCGGAGCTGATCACCGCCATTCATGGCATCGGCGCTGAAATCGCCGAAAGCTTGCAGCAGTGGTTCAGCACTCCGGCCAACCAGCACCTGCTCGAGGAGCTCGAGGCCGTGGGGTTTGGACTGGCCTGGAACGAGGCCGAACGCAAGGCCAGCCAACAGCCAGTGGCGGGCGCCGCTGCCCCACTGTCGGGCCTGAGCTTTGTGCTCACCGGAACCCTGCCGAGCCTGAGTCGCGCCGAAGCCCAAGCCCTGATCGAAGCCGCCGGCGGCAAAGTCAGCGGCAGCGTCAGCAAAAAAACCAGCTACGTGGTGGCCGGTTCAGAGGCAGGCAGCAAGCTCAGCAAAGCCGAAAGCCTGGGGGTCCCGGTGCTCGATGAAGCAGGCCTGCAGGCCCTTCTCAGCGGAAGCCAGCCCGGTTGACCGGGCCACCGGCATTGGGGCCCGCCCCAGGGCCGGCCGCGGGCCGCACGCCAACGCCGGGAGCGCCGGCACCAGCGCCAGGCGCCACTCCCACGCCAGGAGCACCGGCTCCAGGCGTCGCCGCACGCACGCCAGCACGGCCCACGCAACCGGCCGGGTAGCCCGGAGAGGTGCAAGAAACGGCAGGGCCCGCCAACGCTGCAGCCGTCGAGCCGAACGCCAGCAAGACGCCACCGGCAACAGACAGCAACAGGGAGGAACGCTGCAGCATGGGAGGCAGGGATCAGATCCACTCATCCTGCCCGGAGCTTCACCCCATGGCCACGCCCACCGTGTTTCGCTGGATCAAAACCGACTGCGGCCGGGCCAAGTACACCGAGCTGGCGGCTCGCCCAGGGGTGGCCGCGCGGTTGCGACTGGGCTGGTTCGTGCTGATCGCAGCGCTGCGGGACTGGCCCCTGCCCGACGCTGCGTCGCCATCAGCGCGCTGATGTCTCGGCGGCGAGCGCCTGTTGCGCCGCCCGCCCCACCAACCACACCACAGCGACAGTGGCCGCAACACCCATGACGCGCAAGCTCCAGGTGCCTGCATCGGCCTGGCCCGACAGCACCGCGCCAAACCGGGCCGCATCGCCGGCCAAGGCCCCCAGGCCGCAGAACAGCACCGTGCCGGGAAGAATGCCAATCAGGCCGATGCTGTAGTCGCGCAAGCTCACACCGCTGAGCCCGTAGGCCAGGTTGAGCAGCGAAAACGGAAACGCCGGCGACAGCCGCGTCAGCAGCACCAAGCGCAACCCTTCACGGCTGACCGCCTGCTCGATCGCCGCCAACCTGGGCACCCGCTCCAAACGGCGGCGGGCCCAGTCGCGCAGGCGATGGCGTCCCAGCAGAAACGCGGCCTCAGCCCCCAGGCAGGCACCGGCAAACACCAGCACGCTGCCCCAAACGGTGCCGTAGAGAGCGCCGGCCAGCATCGAGGCCCAGATGCCCGGCAACAGCAGGGTGACCCAGAGGGCATAGAGAGGCACAAAGGCCACCGCCCCCAGGGGCGAGGCCAGCAGCGCCAGGGCAGCCGGCCAGGCCTCAGCCGGATTCAGCACCGCCGGGAGGGCCATGGTCGCTGCGCAGCCTGAGGTGTGACCCTACCGAGCCCCGGCCAGCCGATGCTGGGTGGCTGCACTGGGCACACGCCATGAACACCGTTCTGCTGGGCACCGGCCTGCTGGGGGAGGCAATCGGCCAGCGGTTGCTGCGGCAAGGCCATCGGCTGACGGTCTGGAACCGCAACCCTGCCCGCTGCCAGGCGCTGGTCGCCGCCGGAGCCACGCTGGCGCCCACACCCGCGGCGGCGGTGGCCGCCGGAGAACTGGTGCTCACCGTGCTGGCTGATGGCGCCGTCACCACGGCGGTGTTGCTGGATCAGGCCGGCACGGCGCTGCCAGAGCGCCTGGTGGTGCAGATGGGCACCATCGCCCCCAGCGAGAGCATCGCCCTGGCCGCGCAGCTGGAGGCGCTGGGCTGCGCCTACCTCGAAGCCCCCGTGCTGGGCAGCCGTCCCGAGGCCCTGGCCGGCACCCTGCAGGTGATGGTGGGCGGCGGCACCAGCGCGCTGACGCGGGCGCTACCGCTGCTCCGCGAGCTCACGGACGCGCCCCGCCACCTGGGGCCGGTGGGGGCTGCCAGCCACACCAAGCTGGCCCTCAACCAACTGATCGCCAGCCTCACCCACAGCTTTTCGCTGTCACTGCATCTGGTGCAGCAGGCCGGGGTCGATGTCGAAGCATTCATGGCGATCCTGCGCGGCAGCGCCCTGTACGCACCCACCTTCGACAAAAAGCTCGCCAAGGAGCTCGCCGACGACTACAGCAACCCCAATTTCCCCACCGCCCACCTGCGCAAAGATCTCAACCTGTTTGTTGAGGCCGCCGGCGAGCTTGGCCTCGACACCCAGGGACTGCACGGCCTGCAGCACCTGCTGACCGGCGCCACCGCAGCCGGCATCGACGCCCTTGACTACAGCGCCCTGCACCGGTTGACGCGCCGGCCTCAGCTGGAGGCCGAGGTGTAGTGCCGCAGGGCGAAGCGCCAGAAACTGCGGCTGATCGCGAAGCTCAGGGCCGCCACCCCCAGCGACGCCAGCGCCCAGGGCGTTGTCGCCTGGCCCAGGATCGCCTGGGCGGGCACGGTCGTCAAAAACGCCACCGGCAGCACCAGGGTGAACAGCAGGCGCAGCCCGGGCGGATAGGCCGTGATCGGGAAGCGGCCGGCGGTCAGGGCCGCGCGCAGCACCTCGGTGGCGTTCCAGGTCTTGACGAACCAGATGCTGGTGGCGGCCAGCACAAACCAGAGGGAATACAAAATCAGCACCCCGGCGGCCAGCAGCAGCAGCGCCAACCCCGCCGCCACCGGGCCCAGGTGG
>CAYFMB010000120.1:0-6117 GCA_964344095.1 uncultured Klebsiella sp. | reverse complement strand
AATTGGCGCGCATTCTCAAGTTTCACGTGCTCGCCGGCAGTCATCAGCGCGCCGAACTGGTGGGGCAGGCCGAATGGCAAAGCCTCGAGGGTGCCCCTGTGGCCATCCGCCGCAGCGAGCCGTTCGAAGTCAAAAACGCCACCGTTGTCACTGCCGACATCAGCTGCGACAACGGTGTGGTTCATGTGATCAACCGGGTGATCCTGCCGGGGTAGCGCAACAGCAGCCAAGCTGGGGGAGAGTCGACGCCGCGGTGTCCATGCCTTACCCTCAGCGCCGGGTTTCTGATGAATTGGCCGCACTGATTCAGGAGGTTCAACCCCATCCTGAACGGCTGCACAACGCAAGATCGCGCCAACGCGCTCAGGCGCTGGAAGCCGAGATCACCAGCCTGTATCAAGCCTTGTTGGATGAGGGCGCGGTTGCCCTCAACGATGAACAACTGGCAGCAGTCGCCGCAGGTCGTCTCGACGCCACGGGCATGTTGATGGTGCTGGTGACAGCAGTCAGCTTGTCAGCCAGTGATGCTGGAGCTCTGATCGGAGCCGTCGCCGGTGGCATGGTGATCAGCGAAGCAGCGCTGCCGGTGCTGGCCCGGCAACAGGTGGAACAACAAACCAGCAGCGAGCCCGCCTGGATGGCCCCCGCCCTGGAGATCATCAAGGAGTTCGAAGGTCTTGTCCTCGAGGCCTACATCGATGCAGTCGGTGTGGTCACCATTGGCTGGGGCACAACCCATTACAGCAACGGTCAGCCTGTGAAAACCGGCGATCGGGTCACCACTGAACAAGCCGAGACACTGCTGCGGGAGCAGGTGCTGCGCGAATACGCCCCTGGCATGTTTCGAGCTTTGCCGATGGCGCACACCTTCAGCCCGCAGCAACAGGCAGCCCTGATCAGCTTTACGTACAACGTCGGCATCGAGGCGTTGCAGCAATCAACCCTGAGGAAACAGCTGCTCGCTGGGGCCGATCCCGCTGCCGTGATCCAACAGCAGTTGCCGCGTTGGCGCTTTGGTGATCAGGGCGAGGCTCTGGCCGGTCTTGAGCGACGCCGAGCGGCCGAAGTCAGGTTGTTTCTGAGCTAAACCTGCGCTCGGCAGGGTTGCCTTAGCGGCAACCCTGGACAGAGATGCGATAGCTGAAACCGGTGGCAGCAAGGTTGGAGCCGGCACCAACCTTGATGTTGACCTGAGATGTGGTTTTGGTGGGGTACCCCGGCACCGCAATGTGACCACCCGTGCCAGGCCTGGGTGTCACCGAGTCGTTGAAGACCCGGAGGTTTGAGCCATCGGTGAACTTGAGATAGGCCTCGATCGGGTAGGTGGCGCTGACCGACGAATTAGCCGTAAAGAAGAGCTTGTAACGGTTGTAGGGCTGGGTGACGTAGAAATCAGTGTTCCAATTGGTGCGGCCAAACAGCTTGCCCGGACCAATGGTCTTGCTCACGATCGGAGTGGTGCCGTTGCCACCGACCGGCTGCAAAAACGTGCAGGTTTCAGCGCGGACGGCCGTTGTCGACATTGCAGCCAGGCCAGCGCAGGTCAAAGCACCAAGTGCAGCAGCGCGCAGCAGCAAACGATGCACGGTCATGGATTCCAACGTGAACGACAGCAAACTTAAGTCGCCATACCGGCTTGATCAACAACGCTCAAGCGTTGATGTGAGCTGCTGAAAAGAAGGTGTTTCAATGGCCATCGCCTGGGGTGCAGGCCTTGCAAACCTCAGGACGGCAGCTGCTGCAGGGCCCGTGACAGAGCGTCATAACAGCGCTGAAGCTGCCGATCTGTGATGGTGAGCGGAGGCAACACGTACACCGTGTTGCCCAGGGGTCGCAAATAGACGCCCTGCTCGAGGCAGAGCCGCTGAATCTGCTTGCCCACAGGATTGAGGTAACCGTGGGTACCAACCTCCACCTCAAAGGCAGCAATGGTGCCCAGACAACGGGGCCGGCGCACCCGCCGATCCTCGCTCAGACGTTCGAGCAGAGGGGTATGGCGGACCTCGAACTGCTGAAAACGCTCGGGGTGGAGCTGCAGAAGATCGAGGCTGGCCAAGGCGGCCGCGCAACCGAGGGGATTGGCGGTGAAACTGTGGCCGTGGAAAAAAGTGAGCTCGGGCCGCTCGCCGATGAAGCCCTGATACAGCCGTTCACTCGCCATCGTCACGCCCATGGGCAGGAAGCCACCGGTGAGGCCCTTGGAGAGCGCCATCAGATCGGGCTTGACCCCGGCCTTTTGGCAGGCGAAGAGAGCCCCACAACGGCCAAAACCGGTCATCACCTCATCGGCGATCACCAGAGCTCCACTGGCGCGGGCGCGTTCGACAACGGCGCGCACAAAACCCGGACGCACCAGACGCATGCCCGATGCGCCTTGCAGCAGCGGCTCGAAAATGATTGCCGCGGTTGGCGTCTGCAGGGCAACGTCGAGCTGGCCAATGACCTGCTGTTCGCGCTGCTCCACAGTCGTGTCGCCCCAGTGGGTGTGGGGCCAGCCGACACGGCAAACGTCAAACAGGAGCGGCTCGTAGGGTGCCGTGAACAGCGAGCGCTCACCCACGGCCATGGCCCCGAAGGTGTCGCCGTGATAAGCCCCATCAAAGGCGATGAGCTGCTGACGGGACTCTCCCCGGTTGGCCCACCACTGCCAGGCGATCTTGAGCGCTACCTCGATGGCGGTGGAGCCATTGTCCGAAAAGAACAAGCGATCCAGGCCTGTGAGTGCGCTCAACCGGGTCGCCAGTTGCTCAGCCGGGTCGTGGCTGAAATTGGCAAAAATGACCTGCTCAAGTTGCTGCGCCTGACGGGCGATGGCCGCCGCAATCGCGGGCTCACTGTGGCCATGCAACGTGACCCACCAACTGCTGATGGCATCGATCAGTCGGCGTCCGTCAGCCAACTCCAGTTCACAACCGCGGGCTGAGCGCACCTGCAGAGGCACAGGACTGGTGGCCACCTGGGTCGTGGGGTGCCAAAGGTGGGGATGCCAGCTCATCGGGTTCAACCCTCGTGCGAGATCAGTGTCCGATGTCGTGGCATCAACAGCAAGCGTGCCGATCGCTGTCCATCGGTAAAGATTGAACGAGGCCAAAGGAGCTGACCCAGCAGCGGCTCAGCATTGAGAAACGAAAACCATTTGAAACGGCATCAGCCATGCTGTCATTGGCACAAGCGATCGCAAGACAATGCTCCTGCATGAAGAAGCATGCTCAACTGTCAACTGACGCAACTCCAGGCTGCTGATCCCGACGCACGCGAGCCGAAACCTGGGCTTCAGGATCAACGCCTTCAAACGTTGGAGGCAACCAGACACGAACAACCAGGAGCAAGGCAGCCGTCGCCAGAAAGAGACAGACAGCCAGCATCTGCTGCCAAGCCGTCTCCAAAACACCATTAACAATCACCTCGCGCAGCACAGAAACAATTGCAATTTCTACGGAAACACCAATCGAGACGCGCTGCTCCTGCAGATAAATGATCAACAACCGAAAGAGCTCAACGAGAATCAAAATAAACAAGATATCAGCTGTGATCTCGTGAAACTGAGGCGTGGCGAGCAAGGAGTAAAAAATTGACTTCAACTGCAGCACCATGACACAGAACAAGCCGACACACAGAGAGACAACAATCAGATCTTGGATCGCCTCGAGAGTCTGCACAATCTGACGTCTACGAAAGACCTGATGCCAGGAACGATCACCTCGTCCCTGCTCTCCTGCAGCTGCATAGGAGGCCTTTTCAGCCGCAGGAGTGAGGATTGAAACCATGACATCTTGGCAACGGATGAAACCATAAAATGTGCATCGCGTCGGCTGGGTTCAAATTCAATCAGAAGGACTGATCGTGCTCATCAGCAGCATCTGTCAAAAAAATCGCCTGTGCCAATTAGCACAGGCGATAGCGATTCACAACTAGAAAGCTGATACAGCTTCACGCATCATCGTCATGGGCAAAACGATTGTAAAGGAAATCGAGCGCACCATTGCGAAGCTCGTAATAACGAGGGTCCTCCATGATGTCCTCACGGTTGCGAGGACGGGGGAAATCAATCGTGAGCACCTCGCCAATACCTGCAGCAGGACCGTTGGTCATCATCACCAGACGATCGGCAAGGAATAACGCCTCGTCGATGTCGTGGGTGATCATCAACACGGTGCATTTTTGGGTGTTCCAAATCTTCAGCAATTCCTCTTGAAGCTCTTCTTTGGTAATCGCATCGAGTGCTCCGAAGGGTTCATCGAGAATTAAAACCTCAGGCCGAATGGCCAAGGCGCGGGCAATCGCGACACGCTGCTTCATGCCGCCGGAGAGCTGGGTTATCAGCTTCTCGGCAGCCTGGGTTAGACCGACCAACTCGAGGTGTTCCATAACCAGCTCACGCTTTTGGCGCTCTGGCATGGAGGGCTGAACCGAATCGATGCCCAAATAGACGTTCTCATAAGCAGTGAGCCAGGGCAGCAGGGCATACCCCTGAAACACGACCATGCGATCGGGGCCCGGCCGTTGGATCGGAGCACCCTTGAGCAAGACTTGCCCGCTGGTGGGCTTCGCAAAGCCAGCGACGGTGTTGAGCAGTGTGCTTTTACCGCATCCCGAGTGACCGATCACGCAAACGAATTCGCCGGCCTGGACCTCAAAGTTGATCCCATCGAGAACACAGTAAGGCCCTTTGGGTGTGGGGTAGGTCATGCCGACCCCGTTGAAGCGCAGCAAGGGGGACTGGCCGGTGGCCGATCCCTGTGCATCAGCAGTGAGCGTTGCAGTCATGGAAACAATGCATGCGGAGGAACGTAGGAATCAGGCCAGAGCACGCGGCACGCCAATCGGGATCTCAGCGACACTGAAGTCCTGATGAATCAACTGGTTGTTGAGGTAGCCAATCGGATCGTCACCGTTGAACGGCACACCATCGAAAAGCTCGATCGCTGAACGCTGATACGAGACGTCGTCGAGTCCGAGTTCCCGTGCTGCGGTACTGAACACACCAACCCCACAGACCCGTTCAAGAATCTCGACGTAGTTGCGCGGGAAGGGAATTTCACTCCATCGTGCCAACTGGGTGAGGATCCAGAGGTGCTCACTTCGGCTGGGACGGTTGACACCTGCTCCGAAAAACAGGGTATGGGGAGTCGGCGTCTTGTCATCGCTGCAACCGGCCGAAACACCAAAGCGAATGAGTTCGCGTTTCATGCCCAGGTAGCGGCGATCGCTCAGGAGCTCAGAGAGCTCATCCCAATGGGCAGGATCGGCACAATAACGGCAAGCCTCGAGCAGAGCCTTGGTCAGGGCAATGTGCGTGTTGGGGTAGGCGAGGGCCCAGTCTTCGCGGGCACCCAGCACCTTGCCGGGGTGACCCGACCAGATCTCCAAATCACCGGCGATAGCAAAGCCATGGCCATCGAGATCGGCGCGCAGGTTCCAGGGATCGCCAACGCAGTAGCCGTCGATCGAGCCGTCCTTGAGGTCGGCGAGCATCTGGGCCGGAGGCAACGTCTGCAGATGCACATCGCGATCGGGGTTGATCGCATTTGAAGCGAGCCAGTAGCGCAGCAACAAATTGTGCATCGAGGCGGGATGCACGATGCCCATCGTGTGGGGTTCGCGGTTGTTGCGCAACAGGTAATCGCGATAATCGGCGACTGTGCGCACGCCCTGTTCTGCCAAACGCTTGGCCAGGGTGATGCCATTGCCATTACGGCTCAAGGTGAGCGCAGTAACAATTGGCGTGGGCTCGCCACCATGGCCGCCGGCCGCCATCCAGGTGGGCATTCCCGATGGCATGAGTGCTGCATCGAGGGTGCGGTCAAGCAACCCATCGGTGATGCCGCGCCAGCTGGTCTCGCGCACCAGCTGAACATCATCAAGACCATGTTTGACGAAAAAGCCCTTCGCCTCAGCAACTGCCAAGGGAGCACAGGCTCCAAGAGGGATGAAGCCGAGGTCGAGGTTGACTTTCTCTAGCCCATGGCGAGCCAGCACCTTGTGGGGCTTGGCCTGCCATTGCTTGACCCGCTTTTGCCGATTGAGGAAGTAGATGATCTCCGAACGCAGGCTGTAGTAGCTCGGATGGTGCACCACCTCCAGGCGCTGACGGGGCCGAGGAATGTCGACCTCGAG
>CAYFMB010000119.1:0-6125 GCA_964344095.1 uncultured Klebsiella sp. | reverse complement strand
TCACCGCCAAAGACGGCAAGGGCATCCTGATCACCGAACCGGCGATCAAGCAGCTGGCAACCCTGATGGGCCAGCAGGGCAGCGGCAAAGTGCTGCGGGTGGGCGTGCGCTCGGGCGGCTGCAGCGGCATGAGCTACACGATGGACTTCATCGATGCGGCCGAGATCCGCGGCGATGACGAGCGCTACATCTACGAACCCCAGGGTGCACCCAGTTTTGAGGTGGTCTGCGATCCCAAGAGCCTGCTGTACATCTATGGGATGCAGCTCGACTTTTCGACAGCGCTGATCGGCGGCGGCTTCAACTTCACCAACCCCAACGCCACCCAGACCTGCGGCTGCGGCAGCTCCTTTGCGGTCTGAGCCGAGACGCTCAGCCGATGCAACGCGCAAGCGGCACGGGTCAGGCGCCATGGGAATCTGATGCCTGTGGCGCTACCAGCGCCGTCCTGCCCAGAGCCCCGCGCCCCATGGCCGACACCGCCGCCAGTCAAGCGACCACCGACGCAACCACCGCAGAGACGTCGGCCTTTGAGGCCGCCCTGCAGCGTTACCACCAGGGGGCCGCGGCCGCAGAGCTGGTCGACGACTTTGAAGCGATCGTCGCCCAGAACCCGAGGCAGTCGGCAGGTTGGACCTGCCTGGCCTGGTTGCAGCTGCTCGACAACCAGCCCCTGGAGGCCTTGCGCTCGGCCCGCACTGCTGTGCGCCTGAGCCCCCAGGACCCGCAGGCCCGCATCAACCTGGCGCTCGCCATGCTCGAAACCGGTGCCAAAGGGGTGCGCGAGCACATTGAGGTGGTGCAGCGGGTGCTGCTGATGGCCCCCGAGATGGCCGCCGAGATCAACGAATCGATCGCCGACGGACTGCAGCGCAAACCGGGCTGGAGTTCGATGAACAAGGTCAAAGCCTGGCTCGCCGGCTGAGGGCAGCTGGGCTGCACCACCACCCAGGCGGGGGCCGCCGCGCTAATTGGGCTGCAACTGCTCGAGCAAAACCTGGGCGATGGCACGGGAGCCGCCGGGGGGGCCAACGCGCTCCAGACCGCACTGGTGGCACAGCTGCGGCAGATCAGGATCGGCCAGCAGCTGCAGGATCAGCTCGGCGGCACTGTGGATCTCGCGCGTGCCGGCAGGCTGGTTGCCGACGGTGAACACCGCCTCGCCCAGCAGGCGCATCTGGGCCTCGGCGAAGGCGTAGCTGAACTGGGGCCCTCGGCCCACCAGCTGCACCACCGGCTTGCCCAGGCCCACCGCCTGCTCGACGGCGGTGCCTGCCATGCCGAGCACCAGACGCGCACGCCGCAGGATTGCGGCAAAGGCATCACTGCGCAGGCTGACCTGCAGCGCGCCCTTGACCAGGCCTGCCTCGCTCACCTGCCAGCCCGAAGCCACGAGCTGCTGGTCGAGCACGGCGCCGCTGGTGCCGGGCACCACCGCCGCCTCGAACACCCAGGGCCGCTCGGGTGCCCGTTGGGCCAGGCGCTCGCACACCTGCAGCATGAGCGCCAGGTTGGCCTGGGCCTCTGGAAAGCGACTGCCCGGCAGCAGGGCAATGGGGATGGTCTCGGGCGGCAGAGGCTGCAGCGTTGCTGGGGGATTCGGCTCTGAATCGGCAGCCCCCAGCGCATCCATGACCGGGTAACCGACAAAGCGGGCCTTGCTCAGCCCCTGGGTCTGCAGATCACGGGCGGTGAAGGCATCGCGGGTCAGCACCTGCCGCACCGCGCGGCGGCCACAGAGCCAGCGGGTGAGGGGGCTGAGTCGCAGCCTGCCTTCGTAGTAACTCGACGTCGAGACCAGAAACACCACCGTGGGTCGCCCTGTGAGCCAGGCAAACAGCAGCGGCACGTGGTCGCCGACGCTGAGCACCAAGCGGTAGCGCCGCCCCTGGGCCCGCGCTGCGCGGATCTGGGCCAGGGTCTGGGGAATCCAGCCTGCGGCCAAATCCTTCCACAAGTTCCAGCCTTGGTACACCATGCCGCCGGAGGGCAGGTCAGCACCTTGCACCAGCAGCGGCAGCCCCCGGCGCCGGTAGGCGCCGCCCCCGCCCACGATCGGCAAGGTGGCCATGCGACACGCAGGCTCCAGGCCCGCAATGGCATCGCTGATGAGGCTGCCGTTGAGGTCTTCACCGTGGCCGTTGCTGATGATCAGCAGATCGCCCAACGCGTCAGCCTGCACACGGTTGCCCCGAATCGGTGCATCATGCCTCGAGCGCGCGGCAGCAGCCATGACCACCGGCCAACCAGCCAGAACCCTGCAGCGGCTCAAGGCCGCCCTCGACACCCTGTTGGTGATCGATGTGTTTGTGGTGATCGCCGGAGCGGTGTGGTTCGGCGTGGCTGTGGTGTGCCACAGCCAGCAGCTTGAGCAGCCCCTCACCCTGTTTCAACAGCTGTGGGAGCCGCTGTTCACACCGGCGATTGGGCTGCTGATGGCGGCGGCCCTGCTCAGCGGCGCCCTGGGCTGGTGGCAGCGGCGAGGGCAGCGTTGAGATCGCCGTACTGGTAGCGGAAACCCTGTTGCTGCAAGCGCTCGGGGATCACTTGCTGACCTTCGAGCACCACCTGAGCACCATCGCCCAGCAGCAACTGCAAGATCGGTCCCGGCACCGGCAGCAGGCTGGGGCGTCCCAGGGCTTTGCCAAGGGCAGCCGCGAACGTGCCCATGGTGGTGGGCGTTGGCGCCACAGCGTTGTAAACGCCCTGGTAAGCCGGATCTTCCAGAGCCGCCGCGATCAGACGGCAGAGGTCGTGGCGATGGATCCAGCTCATCCACTGCCGACCGCTGCCCACCGGGCCGCCGAAACCGGCGCGGAACACGGGCAGCATCTTGCCCAGGGCGCCGCCATCAGGACCCAGCACGATGCCGATGCGCAGCTTGACCACGCGGCAGCCCGGCGGTGCCTGATCGGCGGCAGCCTCCCAGGCGCGGCAGATCTCAGCCAGCACGTCAGTGCCGCCGGCACTGGCCTCGACAAACCGCGCCTCCAGGCTGGTGCCGTAGTAGCCCACGGCCGAGGCGTTGATCAGCACCCGCGGCGGCGTCTCGAGGGCTGCCATCGCCGCTGTCAGCAGCTCGGTGCTGCGCACGCGGCTGGCCATCAACAGGTCTCGATGGGCGGCTGTCCAGCGTTTCTCGGCAATGGGCTCGCCGGCCAGATTGATCACACCCTCGGCCTGACGCAGGGCCACATCGAGACCATCGTGGCTCCAGCTGGCCGGATCGGCCGGATCGAGCCGCAGCACCGAGAGACGCTCTCCCACCAACTGGGCAAAGGGCTGGTTCTGGCGACTCACCAGAGTGAGCTCATGGCCCAGCTCCAGCAGAAACGGCACCAACTCGCGGCCGACAAATCCTGAACAGCCCAGCAGCAGCAGGCGCACGCGTTGACCCCGATTCGCTTCAGCCTGGCGAGGCTAGGCCCAGGCGACGGGCCATGGGGACCAGGGCAAACCCCTGCAGCAGCAGGCCAAGCAGCACCACCGCCAGCGCCAACGGCGGCATGTAGGCACCCCAGGGAATGCTGGGCGCATCAGCGGCTGCCTGGATCGCCATGGCGATCGGCACAGCACCGCGCAGGCCCGCAGCAGTGATCAACAGCCGTTCGGCGCGTTCAAAACCACTGCGCCAGAGCACCGCCTCAACCACCAACCAACGCACCAGCTGCATGGCGGCAAACAGCACCAGGGCCCAGCCAATGGACTGGACCACCTGCTCAGGCTGGACCACCAGGCCCATGCACAGAAACAGCAGCAGCTCTGCCATCTTGGCGAAGCCGGCATGGGCTTCCTCGAGCACGGCCTGATCGCAGTGAGGACTGTTGCCCAACACCAGACCGGCCACATAGGCCGCCAGGATGCCGCTGCCGCTCAGCAACTGGGTGGCCCCCACCAGCAGCGCCAGGGTGCCCAGGCTCATGACCACCAGCTGGGAGCGCGAACCTGACGACGACGAGACGGCCAGGGTCTGGGCCGCGATCGAGCCGCCCAGAAAACCCAGCAGAGCACCGAGCAGAAATTGACGGGCCATTTGGATCACCAGAGCCGCGGCCGTGGTGTTGGCATCGCCGGCCGCCATGGCCATGGCCACGCTGGCCAGCACCACAGCAACGGGGTCGTTAAAAGCAGACTCGCATTCGATCAAGGTGACCAGCCGCTGCGGCAAACGACCGGCCAGGGGCCGCAGCAGGGCCATCACCGCCGACGAATCGGTGCTGCAGACCATGGCCCCGATGAACAGAGCCAATGGCAGGGTCAAGTCACCCGGCCCAAACGGCAGCGTGCCGAGGCCAAAGACCACGACCGAGAGCAACACAGCGGTCAGGCCTGCCCCAATGCTGGCCAGCCGCCCAGCCGGGGCAAGCACCGCCCGCATGTGGCGCCATTGGGTGGTCAGCCCACCAAAGAACAACACCAGAACCAGGGCGATCTGAGACAGCTGGTCGGCCTGGGCCAGGCTGAGCAACGGTGGCGGATGCCCCGGCACGGTCTCGAGCCGGTTGTCGGTGAGCAGCCCCAGCAGCAGCACCAGCAAAATGCCCGGCACGCGCATGCGCGCAGCGATGTCATCGAGAAACCCCGCGGCCAGCAGCAGACCGCCAAAAATCGCCAGAAACAGGGCGAGGGTGGGATCCACGAGCGCTGTTGCCCAGCAGTCAGCTGGCTGGTTCTAGCCTGACACCACACGATCTGCCGTCAGAAGACTCACCATGGCCGACGCCGCCACACCTGCGCCAGCCCTGAAGAAGGGCAGCCTGGTCAGGCTGAACCGCAGCGCCTACAGCGGCAGCCTCGAAGCACAGGCCAGCGATGCCCTGATCCCCGGTTATGTGCTGGAAGGGCCTGGCGAAATCGTGGCGCTCAAGGGTGAGTACGCCCAGCTGCGCTGGCGCCGGCCTGTGCCCGATGTCTGGCTGCGCCTCGACCAACTGGAGGCCTACCCCAGCAACTGACGGCGTTCGTGCTGGAGCTGGCTGCGCAGCCGTGATGCCTCGCGCAGCATCTGACGCCCGTCGTGCAGATAGGAATCGACATAGCCCATGGTGTAGCGCTCCAACTCGGCCAGCGCGTCCTTGACCAGGCTGAGGCAGTGGTACAGCGAGAGCCCGAAGCCCTGCACGCTGGGCGGGCAGGCGAGTGAGCGGTACAAAGTTTCGACGGTCTCCAGTCGGGTCTGGCACTGCTCGAGAAACGTGCAGAACGCCTCCATCAACGCATCGTCGTAGGGGTCGCCGGCCAGGGCTTTGATCTGCGCCTCAAACGGGTTGATCACCTGGGCTAGCAAGCGGTCTATTGGGCCGTAGACCCGCTGCAGCCATTGCTCGAGAGCCACATCGCTGGCCCGCGCCTTGGCGCTGCGGCGTCGGCCCAGACCGCTGATATCAGCGGCTTCCGGGCCTGGGTCTGACGACGTGCGCCGACTGCGGTCGTGGGCACGGCGGCGCTCGCCGTCGCCCAGCACCTCAAAGGCCGCGTTGAGCGCCAGCATGGCGGCAGCATCGCCGCCGGCATCGGGATGGTGCCGCTTGACCAGAGACCGGTAGGCCGCCTTGATCTCGGCTGCCGTGGCGCTGGGGTTCACCCCCAGCACGGCATAGGGATCGCGGGCAAGACGCTGAGCCATGGATCCATCCTGCCCGCCGGCACCCGTGCCGTGCACGCTGCCAACCAACAAAAAACCCGGCTGGTGAACCAGCCGGGACAGGCAGAGGACAAGGTTGTGAGAAGTCTGGAACCAGAGCCGAAGCGAGGGGGCCCGTGGTGTGAGGAACGGGCCCAATCTTCGGTTCTGACCTGAATCAGAACTTGAAGGTGGTCTTGATCAGGTAGCCGAAGCTGCTGAAGTAACCGTTGTTGGCGCCGCCATTGACGTTCATGGCGGTGTTTCCACCCAGCGGGCGGCTCAGGTAGAAGAAACCAGGGGTCACGCTGATGTTGTCGGTGACCTGGAACTTGTACCACCACTCCCAAGCCCAGTTGCCGTCGTTGGGAGCACCAGGGGTCACAGCAGCGTTCATGGTCTGGCTGACCATGGTGTTCTGGCCGAAGCCCATACCCAGGGCATTGCCCTTGATGAAGGCGTCGCTCCACTGCAGACCAACGGTCCAGGAGTTGAGGGTGCC
>CAYFMB010000118.1:0-6165 GCA_964344095.1 uncultured Klebsiella sp. | reverse complement strand
CCGTCGTAGGTGGCCAGCTTGGCCAGGGTCTCCTGGCCCACGTAGCAGCCCTTGTTGAGGCTGACCCGATCGGCCAGTCCCAGTTCAAACGGGTTGCAGTCGTCGTTGAGCTCGCCGGGGGCAGCCGGGATGCCCTGTTGCAGTCTCCAGCGCTCCTGCTCGGACGGGACCAGCGGCACTCGAACAGCCAGTGCGTCGGGTCGCAGCGCGTTGTCGCTGAGCTGCAGCCATTGGTGGCCCAGCAACCAGGCATCGCTGCCAGCGCGGAGGGGCTGCCAGTGGCCTGGATCGCAGTGGGGCAAGCCCGCCGGCAGCGCGGTTTCGTCGCCGCCCAGCACCGGTGTGCTCAGCAGGGCAGCCTGCAGGGGGCCCAGCTCGACCCGATCGGCGGGAAACAGCACGCGATCGAGGGCCGAGCGCACCGCCGCGCCATCGCCCGCTTCAACCAGCAGCCAGGCTCCGCCGTCGTCGACCAGCACCCGGGCCAGGGCCCGCAGCCGTGCCGTGGGGCTGATCACGCACGTGGCCAGGGCGCTGCCGGGGGGGGCTAGCTCGATCGCTTGGCTGGTCTGGCCGTGCAGCACCCGCAGGGCGTCGGGTCCCTGCAAGCGCAGCAAGCTGACCGGCTGCTCCAGCCGGCTGGGTGCGCTGGGTTGCCAGTCCCAGCAGGAGTGGTCGGGGGTGCTCATTGGGCCGCCGCCGCCGCTACCGCTGCGATCTCCTCGAGCAGAAAGAGGCTGCGCAGCTCCAGGCCAGCAGCATTCATCGCGGCAAGTCCGCCCTCCTGGCGGTCCACGATTGTGACCACCCGGTTGACCGTGTAGCCCGCTTCGCGCAGCTGCTTGACGGCCTTGAGCGAGGAGCCCCCGGTGGTGACCACGTCTTCGAGCACGGTGATCACGCTCCCCGACTCAGGCAGCGGCCCCTCGAGCCAGGCGCCGGTGCCATGGCCCTTGGCCTCCTTGCGCACGATCAGGGCATCGAGGTCTCGGCCCGCCAGTGCGGCTTGCAGCGCCACGGCGCTCACGAGGGGGTCGGCCCCAAGGGTCAGGCCCGCCACTGCTGTGGCGGCGGTTTCGATCTCCTCGAGCATCAGTGCTCCCAGCAGTGCCAGTCCAGTTCCGCTGAGGCTCACCGGTTTGCAGTTCACATAGTGGTGACTGGTGCGGCCCGAAGCCAGGGTGAACGTGCCGTGGCGGTAGGCCTTGGTCGCCAGCATGGGGAGCAGAAGCTCGCGCTGGGCGGCGCTCGAGCTGGGCAAGGACATCAGGGGGCTGGTGCGAGGGCCGTGGTCTGTCTAGTTTGCGCTCAGCATGAATTGTTGTCTGCAGGCGTTCGCCATGGCTCGGCTGATCACCACTGAGGCCATGCCTCTGTGTCTCTCCTGGGTTGGCCTGGGCCTGGTCGTACCACTGCTGACCGCACCCGTGCTGGCCGGGCCTGTGGTCTGCACCACCACCCTCGAGGCTCCGACCAGCCCCGGTGGTGCTCCGGTGGAGGTCAGCCGTTGCGGGCCGGTCGAGACCGTGCCCGAGCTGGTGCAGCGCCGCTTCTTCACTTACACGGCACCCTTTGCCGAGGGGGTCAGCATCCGCGGGCAGGTGCGTGATCTGTTCGGGGTGGCCACAGGCTCGATCAACCGAGGCGATTCGCTGCGAGCCTTTGGTTTCACCGACCAGACCATCGTCTGGGATGGCACAGCCCTAGAGAACACCACCCAGGTGCTGCTGGAGGCTCAGAGCGACGTCATGCCCTGGCGCACCGGCGATATCTCCAATGGCTTCGGCTGCAGCCTCGGGTCCCCGTCGGGTTGCGGCAGCTCCAGCAAGCGTGCGCCAGTGCGCGGTTTGTGGTAAATCAGCCCCGCTGGGGGGTCTAGCAATCTGGTGAATGCAGCGAACTCATAATTCGCCTTAGCCGAGTTCGATCCTCGGGACCCCCATTCCCCAACCCTTTGCTCCGCGAGGGTTCTTCCAAACAAAGCGAGGCTGCTGCCCCTGGCCTCGCGAGGCACCGTTGAGGCACGCATCAACTCTGATGCAGCACCAGCTGCGGGTAGGGAATTTCGATGGCGTTGTCGTGAAACGCCTGCCAGATGGCCAGCCGAACGGTGCTGCTGATCGTGGTGCCTTGCATGGGATGAGCGATCCAGAAGCGCACGGCATAGTGCACGGCTGATTCGCCGTAATCCAAAACGAGGGCGACAGGTGCTGGTTGCTGGAGCACCTGGCTCACATCGCCAGTCGCCTGCACGATCAGCGACATCACATGGGCCGGCGTGTGCCTGTAGGCCGCAGTCACCACAACCTGGCAGCGACGCATGCCATCAGACCCTGTGAAGGTGGTCGTTGTGGTGGTCAGAAAGATCTGATTGGGAATCAGCAACTCGGTGTTGTCGCGTTCGCGCCAGAGCAAGGCGGCACGCAGTCCCAGTCGCCGCACTTCACAAGGGTCATCATCAATGAACAGCACTTCTCCTGGACGGACGGACCCCTCAATCAGTAACCAGATCCCACTGATGAAATTGGCAAAAATCTCTTTGATGCCAAAGCCGAGGCCGACGGAGAGACCGCCGGCGATGGCCAGAATCGCGGTTCGATTGAAACCTGTGAAGTCCAGAGCCCAGATCAGGCCCGCGCCGACAATGGAATAGCGAATCATCAAAGAGAGGGCTCGACGACTGCCAGTGCTGAGATTGAGCAGCCGACCCAGCAAAATGGACAGCACGAAAGCTGCCGGGAGCGAACAGGTAATCAGGAGATAAATGGTGATCAGAACGGTCGCAACCTGCCCAAACGAGAGGGTTGAGCCGAACCAGGATCCAAGGCTGATTGAAGCCAGCTGATGCAGATTGCTGACCTTGTCGATCAGGAGCACCATCGCTACTGCAAGCAGCAAGGGTCGCAGAATTTCGGTATCGATTTTGTTCAGCAGGGCAGCATCAAGCTTGGGTTCTAACCAGTCATGTAAATAGTCAATGAATACCCAAAATCCGTAGGTCATGCCGAGAAAGATGGCTAGACCTATGCGCGCCCCGCTGAATGCCATCAACGCGATGGAAGATAAAATCAAGCCCAGGCTTACGATGAGGTGATGACGTCGCAGCCAGGAGCCTTGAGGTAGCCAGCGGCTGATTCCGAGTGCTCCAACAGCAGGACAGAGAACGACCAGGACCTGCAACAGGACTGGCCAGCGCGTCAAATAGGCCAGCCAGCCGTTGATTACTCCCCAGACTTGTTCCATGACTTCTCCTGAATTAGATTAATCACATCGACTTGAGTTTGCTCTGGAGAGCGTTCTCCGTAGATCATCTGTGTGATTAATCGGCTTAGGCGTTTTAGGCGTTCGTCGCTGGGTTTGAGTCTGCGGATGGGGTTATCTCGTTGCGCCTGTTGTTCGGACTTGACCATGGCTTGTAGCTCTGGGGAATTGCCGATGGGGATTGATACTTTTTGGTGAACTGGTAGCATCTGCTTTGAGCTCAGCGCGATGTAGCGTTGCATCACATAGTTGATGCTAAAGCTGGTGAACTTTTTGGCGATCGCGCGTTGGTTTGGGCTGGAATCCCTGCCAAACACCCAGGCTTTGGAAATTGTTCTTGGTGAGGCTGCGCCGGCGGGACCATCGGGAAGAGCAGCGACTCCAAGGTCCTCGCCGAGTTGTTTGCGCAAACGACCCAGGCTGGTGCTGCGACAGGTGATCCAGTCGAGGCGCTTGTTCAGTAGCCCCTGAATCAGTTCTTCTTGCTGGTTATAGAAGTTCACGGTCAGCTGAAGGTTGGCGCGCAGAAGTGCTTGCAGCCAGCGCAGAATGCCTTGTTTCTGCGCTACCGTGAGTGCTTGCCCTCCTGGGGCTGCATCAACGGCAGCTTTGCCGCCCCAGGCCTCGACGGTCCAGAACAGATCGTACATATCTAGCGCAAATCCCACCTCAAGTCCCTGGTTGCTCAGTTGCATCAGTGTGTTGAGATTTGTTGGGCTTTTGCTTAAGTGTTTACGGTTGTAGCAGGCGATCTGTGGCACGAGGAAGACCGGTACGCCCATGATGTGATGCCTTCCAAGGCTAAGGCGCTGTAGCAATGCTGGATTGATTTGCTTTGTGTCAACCCAGCTCATGGGAACCGGCATGGTCAGTTTCATGCGATCCAGCTCCTGGGCGCTTCTGCCACTGACCAAAATCAGGTCAGGACTGAGTCCGTCGCGGAGCCGCTCACTGAGTTGCTTGGTTAGATCGCGTTCTCTGATCTGTTCAATCAGGATGTCGACTTTTGGATATAAATCCTTGAAGTTGTCGACGATTTGTTTGGTCAGTTCAGATTGTTCTTCGAGAATGCCTTGCTTGTAGCTCGATTGTTCTTCTAGAGAGATCAGAATATTGATTGTTCCTGCGGGTTCGCCGGCCTGCTCTGAGCGAGGGGTGTGTGCGCAGCCCGCGAGCATGGATAAGCTCAGTATGGCGGCGCTGCAGACGCCAATCTGGCGAGTCAAGCTCATGCTGGGAGCAGTCCAGTGCGGGGACTCAGCAATCAATCTAGGTGGTCGATCCGGCTCCGCAACAGTTTTGATGTTTGCACATGATTCCTTGATCTTGAGCGCGTCTGTTGAGCACAATCAGGTGATATGGAGTGCTGTTCCCGACAGGATGATCATTGCTCTGATCAGCCTCTGATCTGCGCTGGGGGGCGACGTGCGGCCTCTGTGTTGGGCCTAAACACGTTTGCCTCCAGGCAGGACTGTCCATAATTCAGCCGAGGCGACTGACGGCCTCGGCTGTTCGCTGGCTGTTTGATGCGATTGCTTGCCCTGGCCACGCTGCTGGTGCTGCTGGCCTTTTTTGCTGCCGCCGAATTTGCCCTGATCCGCCTTCGCCCCTCACGCGTGCGTCAGCTTCAAGCAGACGGCGTCGCTGGGGCCGAGGCGGTGGCACGGCTGCAGCAGCGCATGCGACGGGTGCTGGTGGCCACCCAGCTGGGGGCGGTGCTGGCCCTGGTGGCACTGGGTTGGGCCGGCCGCGGCCTGGCCTTGCAGTTGGCACAGTCCCTGCACCCTCACAGCGGGGTCGACCTGCCCCAGGCGTGGATCGATGCCGCACTTTTTGTGCTGCTGGTGCTACTGGCCACGGTGCTGGGTGGGTTGCTGCCCAAGGCCTGGGTGCTGCACAAACCCGAGCCCTCGGCCCTGACCCTGGCGCCGCTGCTGGCCACTGTGAGTCGCAGTTTGGCGCCTCTGCTGGCGGTGATCGAGCGCTTCAGCGGTCTGCTGCTGCGCTTGCTGGGTCTGCCGCGTAACTGGGATCAGCTGGTTCCGGTGCTGTCGGCTGGAGAGCTCGAAACCTTGATCGAAACCGGCAGCGTTACCGGTCTGATGCCCGATGAGCGCAACATTCTCGAGGGTGTGTTCTCGCTGCGCGACACCCTGGTGCGCGAAGTGATGGTGCCCCGCTCGGGCATGGTCACCCTGCCACTGGAGGTGACGTTCGCCGACATGATGCGCGCGGTGCATGCCACTGCCCATGCGCGCTTTCCCGTGATCGGCAGTTCACTGGACGACGTGCGTGGGCTGCTCGATCTGCGTCGCCTGGCCGATTCGATAGCCCATGGTCAACTCCAGGCCGGCACCCCGCTGGCGCCCTACATCACGCCGGTGGCGCGGGTGCAGGAGAGCACTCCCCTGGCTGACCTGTTGCCGTTGATTCGCTCGGGTCAGCCGCTGCTGGTGGTCGTCGATGAGCACGGCGGCACGGAGGGTCTGGTGACCGTGGCCGACCTCACCAACGAGATTGTTGGCGAGGATGACGGCAGCCTCGAAAGCTCCCAGGACCTCAAGTCCATTGGCGCCGGCGGCTGGTCGGTGGCCGGAGATCTGGAGATTTTTGAACTCAATCGCCAGCTGGGACTGCAGCTGCCCGAGGCCGAGGGGCACCACACCCTGGCCGGTTTTCTGCTTGAGCGATTGCAGCACATCCCTTCTCCCGGCGAGGGTCTGCGTTGGAAGGGGCACCAGTACCGGGTGTTGATGATGGATGGCCCCCGCATCGAACGGGTTCAAATCCAGCGCCTCAATGGTGAGGCGTAATCGCTGATAATGCCCAGATTGCTGGGGCCCAAGCCATGAACCCTGTCCGCGTGGGTGTCATCGGCATCGGCAACATGGGTTGGCACCACGC
>CAYFMB010000117.1:5638-6220 GCA_964344095.1 uncultured Klebsiella sp. | reverse complement strand
GTGAGTGCTGCCACCCAGGGGTTGTTTTTGGAGTGGTCGCCGCTGTCATGGACGGCGGTGCCCCACCAGTGGGTGGCCGAGTTGACCAGCCAGGTGCAGTGGTAGACGACCACCAGGCGCAGGGGGATGCCCCACAGCACCAAGGCCCAGCCGCCGGCACCGGTGGCGGTGCCAATCCAGAACAGCAGCGCTGCCAGGGGCAGCTGCAGCACCAAAAACCAATTGTTGAGCCAGCGGTAGTAGGGGTCCTTGGCCAGGTCGCCGGTGAGCCGTGGTACGGCTGCCATCGCAGGAATCTCTTCAAACATCCAGCCCATGTGGCTCCACCAGAAGCCTTTGAGGCTGGTGTGGTGATCCACTTCCGTATCGGAGAACTTGTGGTGGTGGCGGTGCAGTCCCACCCAGTCGATCGGACCGTGCTGGCAGCTGATTGCGCCGCAGGTGGCAAAGAAACGCTCCAACCACTGCGGCACCCTGAAGGCGCGGTGGCTGAGGAGGCGGTGATAGCCAATCGTCACGCCCAGGCAGGCGGTGACCCAGTACAGGACCAGGAAGCTGGCTACGGCGGGCACGCGCCAGAAC
>CAYFMB010000117.1:0-5628 GCA_964344095.1 uncultured Klebsiella sp. | reverse complement strand
TCAGCACCAGCACCCGCTCGAGCCATTTGGGCGCTTCGAAGCTGCGGTGGGCCACCAGGCGGTGCAGGCCCAGGGTGACGCCCAGCACCGTGGTCCAGTAGAGCGCCGCGAGCACGACCACACCCTGCACGCTCCAGAACTGCGGCAGCAGGGCCACCACCGCCAGCACATGAATGACCGCCATAAAAGCGATGGTTCCCCAGCGGCGGCCCTTGGGGGCCACGGCCTGAGGTTCGCCGCGGCGGGGGCGGTGCAGGGCCTTGGCGCGGCGCTGGGCGCTGGCGCCCGTGTTGATGAAGGCGGGGCTGCGGGTGCCGCGAGCCTGGGTTGTGGCGGTCATGCAGACCGACTCCAGATTGGTCGCCTACAATGGTAGCAATACGAATCCGTATCGCGCTTCATGGGGTATCGCGACGACCTGGCGGCGGGGCGGGTGGCCTTTGCCCATCTGATTCGCGTCTGGCATGAGCGCAACGGCTGGAGCCACAGGGTCCTGCCCGCCCTCGCCGAGGCCTTTGATCTGGGCCGCGTGCACAACTCGCAGCTGTCGATGCTGCGCAACGGCAAGCTCGCCTCACCCGGCCCTGAAGTGTTTCTGGCCCTGGGCCGCATCAACACCTTGTTGGCTGCTGAGGCTCGCGGTGGTCGGCTCTCGGCCGGCCTCAAGCAGCGCCTGGCCGCTTTGCCTGAGGTGCTCGAGGCGTTAGAAGCCTCAAGCTTGCCGGTTCAGGGCGACGACCAGCGCGTGCTGGGCCCGGGCGAATTGCTCGAGGTGTTTGTTGGCCTGAGGCCGCCGCCGGTGGCCTTTGACCTGCGCATCGCTGAGTCCGAGGCGGCAGATCTGAGTGCGGCCCTGGCTGAGCTGTTCACGGCCGGGCGGCCCTGGCGCCTGTGCCGCGATCAGGTGTTGGCGGCGTATCCGGTGGCCAAGCGGCAGCGCCGTGAACGCTTTGCCGAGGTCATGGCCGGCCAGCGCGACTACAGCGCCGCCGAGCTGCATGCCGAGCTGCCCGATCTGCGCAACACCCTGGCCCGTCTGGGTGCTGCCGGCGACGGCGAGCTTGAGGCTGACCGCCTGCTCGAGCTGCTGCGCCAGCAGGCGCGGCGCCTCGGCGTGCAGCGCAGCGGCAGCAGCAACGGCCTCGATCTGGCAGCGGCCATTCGCCAGCAGTTGATCAGATCGTGACCCCCTCGGGTAGCAACGGGTTCGGCGGTTGAATCAGCCCCATCAGCACCAAGCTGATGGCGGCGCGCGTGCGGCTGTGCACGTTGAGCTTCTGATACACCTGCTTGAGGTGGTGTTTGACCGTGTCGGTGGCCAGGTTCATCTGGTCGCCGATGTCGCGGTCGATCAGGCCGGAGGCGACGTGCTGCATCACCTCGAGCTCCCGCCTGCTCAGGCCAGGATCGACGCAGTCGCGGCTGCCATGCAGTTGCTTGGCGATGGTGGGGTCGAGGTACATGCCACCGCGGCTCACGGTGCGCAGCGCGGCCATGACGTGACCGGCCCCGACTTCTGATTCGAGAATGAGCCCATCGCTGTGGGTCTTGATCGCCTCCTCCAGCAGGGTGCGGTGGCTGTGTTGCAGAAACAGCACCGTGCGCAACTCAGGCGACAGCGTTTTGGCCTGGGTCACCAACTCCAGGCCCGATCCATCCTCCAGCAGCTGCGTGCAGATCAGCAGGCTGGGATCGCGATCGCGGCAGATCTCCAGGGCTTCAGTGAGGGTGGTACAGGAACCCAGCAGGTGGTCGGGCATGGCGCTGTGGCCGCGATAGCGGCCGCGCTCGGCCCGCACCCAGACCGCTGCCAGCAGACGGCTTTGACAGCAAAAGAGCACGCGCTCGGGCTCCAGCAGCCTGTCCAGCGCACCCCGTGGGGCGGCGTGTTCGAGATAGCTCGAGACGGCGTCCAAGCGCTTGTGCCGACGTCGCGGAACCCCAAGCTAGTGGTGACCTCCGGATTTGGTTGTTTCGCGCACAGTTCCCATTGGCTGGAGTCCCGGTCTGATCAGCAGCTGCCACGGCCTGGTCGCACGGCTGAGCTGGTCGCGGCTGACGGCGCGGTGTTTTGACGATTGGCGTAAATGTTCGAAAAACGCCGGCTTGGCAGTGACGCCCCAACAGCGCGTGCGTTCTTCTTAAGTTCAATCCGATTTCAATCGCTATAGCTTTGCGCGCTCCGGTCTTGGCCAGCCCTGCTCTGTTGGGGACAGCCCAGGCGTGTGCGATCAAAACCCTGGAGGGTCTTGAGGCGCTGCTGCATCAGCAGTACACGATTCAAGAGTTATCGCCCATTGGCTCAGGTCTTCAGGCCGGTGCCGATGTTCAGCTTGAGGTTGCAGCCGCAACCTGTGGAGACATCGGTCTGATCAGTGTTCAAGGCTCTCCCATGGCGCTGGCTGTTGAGCCCAAGCAGCCCCAGTGTGTGCTGGCCCTTCCGTCGGCTGGCTGGGGGCAGTATCAGATGGATTCCTGCCGCATTGACAATTCTGCGGGCGAAACCATTGCCTTCATTCCGCCTTACGGGTGGCGGTTGGTGAATGACGTCACTGGTGGAACAGCCATTCGGTTTGGGCTGGATGCGTTGATCACGCGCATGCAGGCCATGGCCGGTGGCTTGCTTGATCAGATGTCGACCATGGCGTTGTTGTCTGTTCCCTGTGTGCTCAAAACCGATGATGCCGGCACGCGTTACTACTACCAACAATTGCTTGGTGCCCTTGATCTGTTGGACAGCAGCTATCGCGATGGCCCTGGCGAGCCGGATCCCCGGCTTGGTCTTGACGATTTGATGCTGCGGTGCATCGCTCTGTTGCTGCAACCTCGCTTGCGTCAGTTGCAGGGCGAGGGGCCATCGTCTGCATGCCGCAGTCTCGCTCGTGCGGTCCGGGATCTGATGGATTGGATGATCGCCAACATGCAGCGTCCGATCACGCTCACTGAACTGGAGTTGCGTGCCAATTACGGACGTCGAACCTTGCAACTTGGCTTCAAGCAGGAGGTTGGTTGCGGCCCGATGCAATGGCTCCGGCGGCAGCGCCTGGAGTCGGCGCTGCAATTGCTGCTCAAGCCCGGTGCAAAACCGTCGATCACCCAGGTGGCCCAGTCCTGCGGTTATCTCAATCTTTCAAGCTTCAGTCGTGATTTTCATGAGCGTTTTGGCCGCACCCCCAGCCAGGTGTGGCGCGAGGTCCGTGCGTCGCTGCCCGAATCCCAGTCTCTGGCCGGTTCGTTCGAATCTGCTGCTCAGCCGCCGCCGAGGCTGTAGCCCATCACGATGAAGCTGGTGTTCCAGAGGCCGCTGCCCAGGGCCGACCAGCCCAAGAAGGCTGGCAGGGGCATGAGCTCGATGCCGGCCGGCAGCGACACGTTGGTGCGCACGAGGGGGACCAGTCGCCCCCAGCACACCACCTGCCAGCCGTGGCGTGCGAACCACTGCCGCGAGGTCGCCAGCCCCTGGGGGGTCAGGCCTAGAACGCTGCCGCGCCGGTGCGCCCAGGCTTCAAGGCGCTGGGCATTGACCAGTCGGCCCAGTGCGTACCAAATCAGACAGCCCAACAGGCTGGCCGCAGTGCATGACACGAGCACCACGGGCAGGGGGATCAGGCCGGCGGCACTGAGATGCCCCGCCAGCGGCAGGATCAACAGCGACGGTACGAACTGCACCAGGTTTTCGACGGTCATCGCCAGCACCAGGCCGACCCAGCCGCCGCTGTGGGCCCAGCCGACCACGGCGTTTTGGAGACCGTCCAGCACCGCCAGGCTCAGCGGCCGGGCTGGGGAGCCAGGCGAATGCGCCGGGCCCAGCCCAGGCTGCGCAGCAGTTTGATGTGCTGCCAGGTGATGTCGAATTCGAACCAGCGCAGGCCATGCCTGGCCGAATGGGGGTAGGCGTGATGGTTGTTGTGCCAGCCCTCGCCAAAGCTGAGAATCGCTACCCACCAGCAGTTGCGTGACAGGTCGGGGCAGTCGAAGTTGCGGTAGCCGAAGGCGTGGGTGGCCGAATTCACCAGCCAGGTGACGTGATAGACGAGCACCAGGCGCAGTGGAATGGCCCACAGCACCAGGCCCAAGCCGCCGCCATGCACGCCTGCTGCATTGCCGTACCAGTAGAGAGCGGCACCCAGGGGCAGCTGCACCAGCAGAAACCAGCGGTCCAGCCAGCGGTACAGCGGGTCGCGCTGCAGATCACCTGTCAGGCGATCAACGTGTGCCAGGGCAGGAATCTGGTGCAGCATCCACTCGCTGTGGGCCCACCACAGTCCCCGGCCTGCATCGTGGTGGTCGTTGGCTTGATCGGAGTGGAGGTGGTGGTGGCGGTGCAGGCCCACCCACTCGATCGGCCCGCTCTGGCAGGCCAGGGTGCCCATGAGCACCAGCAGCCGCTCGAGCCACTTGGGCGCTTCAAAGCTGCGGTGGGCGGCCAGGCGGTGCAGACCCAGGGTCACGCCCAGCACCGTGGTCCAGTAGAGCGCCGCCAGCACAATCACGCCCTGCACGCTCCAAAAGCGCGGCAGCAGCGCCACCACGGCCAGCACATGCATGGTCAGCATGAAACCGGTGGTGCCAGCCTTGAACTTGCGTTGTCGCGGCGGCAGGGGGGTGCGGGCTGCGCTCAGGCCAGCGCGCAGCTGGGCCTCACGCGAGGCCTGATTGCGCTCCAGTCGGAGCGTGGCGCTCGACAGGGGCGGTTGCGGGGGAACAGAGACCAAGACAATTCCGGCGGTGCTGGGCTGAACGTCGGGCTGGCCCCTGGGGGAGTGATCCGAGTTCGGATCGGCCCTTGATCAGAAGATGGAATCTAACCGCAGCGGTTGTGCGGCGGTGTCGGGGCTCAAGCTCAGACTGATTCAATGACCCATCCCGATCCGAGTCACTGGGCTGCCGAGCGGGTCCATGCCGCCCAGGCGACCATTGCGCCCCTGGCGGCGCGGCACACCGCGGCCGTGCGGCCTCGGCTGGCGCGGGTGCTTGAGGCGTTTGCCTCCGAGCGGCTGGGGGTGCAGCACTTTGCTTCGGTGAGCGGCTACGGCCATGGCGATCAGGGCCGAGAGGTGCTCGATCGGGTGTTTGCCCGCGTGCTGCAGGCCGAGGCGGCTGCCGTGCGGTTGCAGTTTGTGAGCGGCACCCATGCCATTGCCGCGGCGCTTTATGGGGTGCTGCGGCCCGGTGATCGGCTGCTGGCCCTGACCGGCCGGCCCTACGACACCCTCGAGGAGGTGATCGGCATACGCGGCAGCGGCCAGGGGTCGTTGGCCGAGTTCGGCATCACCTACGACGAACTGCCCCTCACCGCCGAGGGTCTGGTCGATGAGGCCCGCATCGCCGACGCGCTGGCGGTGCCGACGCGGCTGGTGCTGATTCAGCGCAGCTGCGGCTACAGCTGGCGCCCCTCGCTGCGCATCGCCCAGATCGAACGGTTGGTGGGCCAGGTGAAGGCGCTGCAGCCCGCTTGCGACGTGTTCGTCGACAACTGCTACGGCGAATTGACCGGTGACGCCGAGCCCACAGCCGTGGGGGCCGACCTCATGGCCGGTTCGTTGATCAAGAACCTGGGCGGCACCATTGCCCCCACCGGCGGCTACGTGGCCGGCCGGGCTGACCTGGTCGAGCAGGCCTGCTGCC
>CAYFMB010000116.1:0-6251 GCA_964344095.1 uncultured Klebsiella sp. | reverse complement strand
TCTTGCCATCGCGGGCGCCTTCGAGCACCAGAAAGCTGAGCCAGGCCACCGCTTCGGGATGGTTGAGCCTGAGGCCGCGGCCCAGCCGCCGCTCGGCCAGCAGGGCGGCGGTCACGATCAGCAGCTTGTCCTTTTCCTGGGGTGTCAGGTGCATGGCATCACTGTGGCAGCGGGACCGGTGTCTGCAGCGTTCATGCTGAACGCCTGGCTGGCCCAGGGCTGCTCCTGAAATGGCCAAACCCGCGGCAGCTCGGGTGGGGCCAGCTGCTGGACCGCCCGTAGCAGGGCCCAGATGCGGCTGAACCAGAAGCGTGCGGCCTGGGTCGAGTCACCGCGGTAGCGGGCGATTAGCCCCTGGCTCAGGGCGCCGCAGGCCATGGCGCCGTCGAGACCGGCGCGTGCGCTGCGGCACTGCTCCAGCAGCGCCGTCAGCGCATGGGCCTCCAGGGGCTCGGGCGCCGCCCAGACGAGGCTGCCCAACACCGCGGCGCCACCCAGGCCGTGGGGGCTGGCCAGTGCGGCAGCGTCCAGTTCGAGCCGATCGACCAACTCGAAGCGTGGGCCCAACGGCAGTTGCCGCTGCACCGTCAGCGACGAGCGCCAGCGACCTGCCCCAAGGCCTTCGCCGGCGGCGGTGCGACCGAAACGCACCACCTCGGCCCCCAGAAAGCTGGCGCCGGCAGCCAGGTTGACCTGCAGCGTCTGCTCGAATAGGGCCCCGTCGTAGAGCACCAGCTCCTGGGGGAGCCATTCGACGTTGCTGCCTGGTTCCAGCGCGAGCATCACCTGCTGGCGGGCCCATTGACCGCCAGGATGCAGCCGCGAGCGCCCCACGCTGCCGTAGGCCTTTTGGGCGGCCACGGTGGTGAGCAGGGCGCGGCTGCCGGGACCTGCGGCGATGGCCAGGTCCAGCTGATCGCCCCCCACCAGTCCCCCGGCGGTGTGCAGCAGCGGCAGTTCGCAATGGCCACTGCTCTGGCAGAAGGCCCGCTGCAACTTCAGTGGTGCCGCCGCCTGCCCCTGGTGCACGGTGCGTGCACCGACCCGCTCGAAGCGCAGCCTGGCCTGGCTCCTCCAGCTCTCCAGTGCGATCCTGCAGCGGTTCTTCCACTTTGCTGCAGTGGACTCCGTTGTGCTGGTGGATCGGAGGCTCGCGCTGGCGGATCGGCCCGCGTCGGCCCAGCGGCGTCTGCAGCTGCTGCTCAGTGCTGAGCAGCGCACGAGCATGCGCGGCCACCGGCTCAGCAGCTGCGGTCTCGATCTTCTGCTGCAGCTGCCCCGCGGTGATGCCCTGCAGCCGGGTGAGTGGTTGCTCAGCGCCGATGCTGCCGTGGCAGTTCAGGTCATTGCCGCACCTGAGCAGCTGCTGCGGGTCAGCGCTCCGGCGCCACTGGCGCTGCTGCAGGCGGCGTATCACCTGGGCAACCGCCACGTGGCGCTGGAGCTGCATGCCGATCACCTGCTGCTCCAGCACGACAGCGTGCTGCGGGATCTGCTGCTGCACCGGGGACTGCAGGTGGGTGAGGTCGAAGCGCCGTTTCGGCCAGAAGCGGGCGCCTATGCCATCAGCGAGGCGCATGGCCACCATCACCACCACTGACGCGGCTCTGTTGCGGCTGCTGCAACTGGTCAGCCCGGCGCTGCCGGTCGGGGCGTTCAGCTACTCGGAAGGTCTCGAGGTTCAGCAGCAGCACGGGGCGCTCGCGTCGCGGGCTGCTGTGCAGCACTGGCTCGAGGCTGAGCTGGCCCGCGGTGCCGTGGCGATCGAAACCGCGGCCCTTGCCGAGCTGACCGCCTTGATCGAGCAGCTGCGCAGCGGCGTCGCCGCTGCGGCTGCGGCACTGCTGGAGCTCGACGGCTGGCTGCTGGCCCAGCGCGAGGCGGCCGAGGTGCGCGCGCAGCAGCGCCAGATGGGGCAGTCGCTGCTGCAGCTGTTGGCCGAACTCGAGGGGCCGTTGCTGAGCGGTCCGTCGGCAGCCGCCATCGACCTCAGGGCGCTGAGCTGGCCGGCGGCTTTCGCCTGGGCCGGGGTCTGCGCCCGGTTGGCCTCACCCCAGCTTGAGCAGGCGTATCTCTACGGCTGGACCGCCAATCAGATCAGCGCGGCGGTGCGCCTGGTGCCCCTCGGCCCCACCGATGCTCAGCGGCTGCAGTGGCAGCTGGCGCCTCTGCTGAGTGCCCGCGGCGAGGCCCTGGCCGCTGCAGATCCCACCACGCTCTGGAGTGCGGGGGTGGGTGCCGGATTGGCCCAGCTTCAGCATGCTGAGCTCTACTCGCGCTTGTTTCGCAGTTGACGCTGACCCGTCGTGCTGGCCTGCGCCTGCTTGCTGGAGCGGGGGTCGGGGTTGTGCTGGCACCCCTGGGAGCCTGCCGCCGCCGCCAGGCGCACCAGGGCCGCCGCATCGCTGTGCTGCAGTACGTCGATGCGCCTCCGGTCAACGCCACCCGCGCGGGTCTGCTCAGCGCCCTGGCCCAGGCGGGCTTTGCGCCCGGCAACGGGGTGGAGCTGCTGACCCGGGTGGCCGGTGGCAGTCAGCGTCGCTGCACTGATCTGGCGGCCGCTCTGGTGCGCGAGCATCCAGATTTGCTGGTGGCGATCGGCACACCACCGCTGCTCGCGGCATTGGCGGCAGCACCCGCGACCCTGCCGGTGGTGTTTTGTTATTGCTCCAATCCCTGGGGCGCCGGCGCCGGTCTGAGCGCCAGCGAGCACCGGGCCAATGTGACCGGCAGCGTCACCACCAATCCCGTGGCCGACCAGGTGCGTTTGGCCCGCGCCCTGCTGCCCGGCCTGCAGCGCATCGGCCTGCTCTACAACCCGGCCGAGCCCAATGCCAGCTTTGAGGCCGAGCTGCTGGCCCAGGCCGCCGCCGAGCATCAGCTGTCCCTGGTGCGGGAAGCCGTGGTTCAGGTCTCCGACCTGGCGGCCGCCAGCCAGCGCCTGCGCCAGCAGGGGGTTGAGGCCCTGTTGCAGGTGGGGGACTACATCACCCAGCAGGGTGTTGCGTCGTTGGCGCGCTGGGCGTTGCAGGCCCGTGTGCCCCTGATCGGTGTCGATCCAGCGTTTGCTGCGCTGCCCGGTTGTCTGGCGGTGGTTGGCTGGGACCCCCGGCGTGATGGCCGCTGCGCTGGTGCCATGGCGGTCCGGGTGCTGCGCGGCACCTCGCCGGCCACCATGCCGTTTGAACGCCCTGGCGAGCCCCAGATCTGGTTGAACCGGGCTACCGCGACGCGCCTGGGTCTGGCCCTGCCTGCGGCGGTGGTGGCGCAGGCTGCCCAGGTGCTGGGTTGAGGGGTGGGGCCGGTTGCAGCAGCTGCAGGAGCCAGCTGCGGCTGATGCTTTGCAGCAGGGTGTTGCTGCTGCGGGCCAGGGTCTGAATCTCGGCCAGGGTGCTCTGCACCGAGCTCAGGGTGGTCTCCAGGTTGCCGGTTGCGTTGCTGACGCTGCTCTGCAGCGAGCCTGAGCCGCCCACCAGTTCGCGCTCGATGCTGCCGGCCAGGCGCTGGCCGCTCACCAGGGTGCGGTCCAGCTGATCCAGCGATCGCGGCAGGCGCTTGTTCATCAGCTTTGCGGTGTTGCTGATCACCTGCTGCAGCGGGATGCGGCTGGCAGCCAGATCTCTGATCAGAAAGCCAAGGCTTGGATCGGTCTCATAGATCAACGTGTGCTCACGCGAGGCGATGTCCGCGTGACCCAGATCGCTGAGGTCGGGGCTGATGGCGATGTAGGCCTTGCCCAGCAGATTGTCCTGGGCCAGCCTGGCCCGGCTGCGGCGACCGATCATGGCCTCCTGCTCGGCGCCGACGCTGAGGCTCACCTGCACCTGTGCGTCGTTGAGCAGGCGGATGTGGCGCACCCGTCCCACTGGGTAGCCCGAAATCATCACGGGCATGCCCGGACTCAGGCCGGCGGCGCTGTAGGTGCGGAACCGCAGTTCCACGGTGCGGGTCCACCAGTTGCGCGGGGCGCCCATGCCGAGCAGCAGCAGCAGGGTCAGCACGCCGCTGCCGCCCAGCAGCGCGAGTCGCTCCAAGTTGACCGGGCCAGGCCGGGGGCTGCGGCGTTGAGGATCTGGGCTCATGGTTCAACGGCCGACGTTGCTGATCAGCGCATCGGCGGTCAGGGCCCAGGCCAGGTTGAGCACCAGCAGCACCGCCAGCGTGATCGTGATCGCTCGTGACAGCCCGGTGGTGGAGGGCAGTCCGCGTCGCGCGGCCCGGGCTCCCTGCTGCACGGTGATCCACAGGGTCGCCAGGGCAAACAGCACGGTCTTCACCAGGCCGAAACCGAGCATCAGCGGGTTGAGGCTGCCCACCAACAAGCTCAGGTCGCTGATGGTGTCGAGCTCGGGGCGTGTGGCCATGGCCGCCGCCAGGGCGGCGGCCAGCACATAGGGCACCAGCGCCACCATGTTGAGGCTCACCGGCCACGCCTGCGCCAACCACAGCTGGCGCAGCCAGCGCGGCTGCCGGTCGGCGAGGCGCGCCCCCTGGCGCACCATGTGCGGGCCATCGCGCAACAGCAGCAGCAGACAGACGATCAACGGGGCCGCCAGCACCGTGGTTTGAACCGCTAGTTCCTGCACGTCGACGGTCGCCACCTGCTCGAGCGGTTCGGCCAGCAGCTGGATCAGACCCATGCTGATCGCCGCTCCCGCTAGCCCGGCCAGGGCGGTGCTGCCCAGATCGAGCCGACCGACTGTGTGCGCCATCCCCGCTTGCCTCGGTGCCGTCAGGATGGCAGCACTGTGGTGTCAAAGCACGAGCGTTGCAGCGATGAGCCGATTGCGTGTAGGGGTTGCTGGTCCGGTCGGTTCGGGCAAGACAGCGTTGGTTGAGGCCCTGTGCCGCCGGCTGCGTGATCACCTGCAGCTCGCCGTGGTGACCAACGACATCTACACCCAGGAGGATGCTCAGTTCCTCACCCGCGCAGGGGCCCTCGAACCCGAACGCATCCGCGGCGTCGAGACCGGGGGCTGCCCTCACACCGCCATTCGCGAGGACTGCTCGATCAACCGGGCCGCGGTGGCCGAGCTGGAGGCGGCCTACCCCGAGCTGGATCTGGTGCTGGTTGAGAGCGGCGGCGACAACCTGGCCGCCAGCTTCAGTCCTGAGCTGGTGGATCTGTGCATTTACGTGATTGATGTGGCCGCCGGCGACAAGATTCCGCGCAAGGGAGGGCCCGGGATCACCCGCTCGGATCTGCTGGTCATCAACAAGATCGACTTGGCGCCGCTGGTGGGCGCCAGTCTGGAGGTGATGCAGAACGACACCGAGCGCATGCGTGCTGGTCGACCCTGGTGTTTTACCAACATTCGCAGCGGCGAGGGGCTGGAGCAGGTTGAGGCGTTTCTGCTGAAGCAGCTGCCCGTTCGGTAACAACGGACACGGCGCGCCGGCACCATGGCAATGCGCGAAAGCCGTTGCGAGGCCTTGCGTGTCGCTGGTTGGCAAAACTGTTTCAACCGCTACCGGATGTGTCCCGGGACACTCGATACGTTCCAGCTACCGCTGATCAGCGGAAGCCCTTTGAGAAGTCCTATCCATGACGTTTCCTCTGACGCGGAAGTCGATTCGACCCTTGGTCGGTGGAGCCACGCTTCTGGCCACGTCCTTGTCTCTGGTGGCCTGCGGCGGTGGTCAACAGGCCGGCGGCAAGTTCGATGGTGAGGTGAAGGTCGGGATCCTGCATTCCCGCTCCGGCACCATGGCCATCTCCGAGAACACGGTGGCCGAAGCCGAGCTGATGGCCATCGATGAGATCAATGCCAAGGGCGGCATCACCATCGACGGCAAAAAGCTCAAGATCGTTCCCGTTGAAGAGGACGGTGCTTCTGATTGGCCCACCTTTGCCGAGAAAGCCACCAAGCTGATCGACCAGGACAAGGTGTCGGTGGTCTTTGGTGGCTGGACCTCAGCCAGCCGCAAGGCGATGCTGCCGGTGTTCGAAGCCAAGGATCATTTCCTCTTCTACCCGATTCAGTACGAAGGTCAGGAGTGCTCCAAGAACATCTTCTACAGCGGTGCTGCTCCCAACCAGCAGGCCGAGCCCGCTGTGGACTGGCTGCTGAAGAACAAGGGCAAGAACTTCTTCCTGGTGGGTTCGGATTACGTCTATCCGCGCACCGCCAACACGATCATGAAGGAGCAGCTCAAGGCCAAGGGCGGCAAGCTGGTGGGCGAGGACTACCTGCCTCTGGGTAACACCGAGGTGGCTCCGATCATCGCCAAGATCAAGCAGGCCCTGCCCA
>CAYFMB010000115.1:0-6322 GCA_964344095.1 uncultured Klebsiella sp. | reverse complement strand
CTGTCGGGCGGGATCGATTCATCGCTGGTGGTGGCCCTGTTGCAGGCGCAGTGCTCCCAGCCTGTGCAGACCTTCTCGGTCGGGTTCGACGATCCGCAGTTCAACGAGGCCCCGTTTGCGGCCGCTGTCGCACGCCATCTGGGCACGGCCCACACCGAGCTGCTGGTGAGCGGCGCCGATGCCCTCGCCGTCATTCCCGATCTGGCTGGCATCTACGGCGAACCCTTTGCCGACTCCTCCCAGATCCCCACAGCGCTGGTGGCGCGCCTGGCCCGTCAGCACGTCACGGTGGCCCTGTCGGGCGATGCCGGCGATGAGCTGTTTGGCGGTTACAACCGCCATGCCATCGCCAACAGCCTGTGGCGTCGCCTGGCGGCCTGGCCCTCGCCGCTGCGCCGCGGCGCTGCCCGGTTGCTGCAAGCGCTGCCGGCTCCCACCTGGCAGCGCTGGCTGGAGCCCGTCAACCGGCTCCTGCCCCAGAGCCGGCGTCAGCGCAGCCTTGGCGACAAGCTGCACAAGTTGGCCGGCCTGTTGCCCGCTGCCACCGCCGAGCAGCTGTACCTGCAGCTGATCTCCCAGTGGCCGGGGCCCGACAGCCTGGTCCAGGGTGGCAACGAATATCCCGCGGCGGCCTTGGACCCGGCGCTGTGGCTGGAGGGCGGCAGCCTGGCGGAGCAGATGATGCTGCTCGACACCGCCACCTATCTGAGCGATGACATTTTGGTCAAAGTCGATCGGGCGGCGATGGCCGTGAGCCTGGAGACGCGCATCCCGATGCTCGATCCCGACCTGTTTGCCCTGGCCTGGTCGCTGCCGCTGGACTTCAAGCTGTCTGCAGGGCGCGGCAAGCTGCCCCTGCGGGCCGTGCTGGCTCGCCATGTGCCAATGGAGCTGATCGAGCGGCCCAAGATGGGTTTTGGGGTGCCCCTGGCGGCCTGGTTGCGCGGCCCGCTGCGGGACTGGGGCGAGGCCCTGCTGGAGCCCACGCGCCTGCGGCGGCAGGGGCTGCTCGAGGTTGACCCCGTGCAGCACTGCTGGCAGGCCCACCAGCAGGGCCGCAGCGAAGCCCACTACCAGCTGTGGCCCCTGCTGATGCTTCAAGCCTGGCTGGAGCACAGCGCGGCCATCCCCGTTGTGCAGGAGGCGGTGGTGTGAGCACGGCGCCGGTCAGCATCTGCCAGGTGTGTGCGGTTGGGTTCACCTACCGCAAGTTCCTCGAGCCCCTCTGCCTGGCACTGGCCGAGGCGGGGTACCGGGTCGATGTGGCCTACAGCGGCGCCGCACCCGAGGATGCCGGGCCTGCTGTCCCCCCTGGCGCCCTGCGCTTTCAGCCGGTCCCGATCGCGCGCAGCAGCTCGCCTGTGGCGCTGGCCCGCGCCACCTGGAGCCTGTGGCGTCTCTTTGCCCGCGAGCGCTACACGGTGGTGCATGTGCACACGCCGGTGGCGGCGATCGCAGCGCGGCTGGCCGCGCTCCTGGCTCGCACCCCGGTGGTGATTTACACCGCCCATGGCTTCTACTTCCATGACGGCATGGCGGCACCGGTGCGCTGGCTGCACATCGCCAGCGAGTGGCTGTTGGCCCAGCTCACCACGCTGCTGCTCACCCAGTCGGCCGAGGATGCCGAGCTGGCCACAAGGCTGCGGTTTCGGCCCGCCAGCCGCATCCGCGCCATTGGCAATGGGGTTGAGGCGGCGCGCTTCAGCCCTGCCACAGCGGCTCGGCGCCAGCAGGCACGGGAGCGCTTTGGCCTGCAGCCAGGGGCCACGGTCATCGGCGTGGTGGCCAGGCAGGTGGCTGAGAAGGGCTATCTGGAGTTGTTTGAGGCGTTTGCCCGGCTGGCGCCTGATCACCCTGAGGTGCAGTTGCTGATCTGCGGCAGTCGCCTGCCCAGCGACCATGCCAGCCCTGTGGACCTGCAGCTGCAGCAGCTGATCGCTCGCTTCCCGGCGCAGGTGCTCGATGCCGGGGGCATCGACCAGGTCGAGATCGCCTACGACGCCATGGACCTGTTCGTGCTGCCCTCCTGGCGCGAGGGCATGCCCCGCACGATCATCGAAGCGATGATGAGCGGTCTGCCCGTTGTCGCCACCAACATCCGCGGCAGCCGCGAAGAGGTGCTGCCCGAGGTCAGCGGTCTGCTGGTGCCGGTCCGCGATTCCGCGGCTCTCGCCCTGGCCCTGGATCGGCTCCTGGCCGATGCCGAGCTGCGCCAGCGCTACGGCCGTGCCGGCCGGACACGGGCGCTTGAGCTTTACGACGAAAGCCGCGTGATCGCGCTCCAACTGGAGTTGCTGCAGCAAACCCTGGCGCGGATGGGGCGCGCATGAGCGGCTCCACCCTGCTGCTGCGTGCTGTGTTGAGCGCGCTGCTGGCTTGTGCTCTGGCGGGCTGGCTGAGCCGCGGTCTGGGCGCCTGGGGCTGGCTGGATCAGCCCAATGCCCGCAGCTCCCATGTGCGGCCCACGCCCCGCGGCGGTGGGCTGGCCTTTGTGCTGCCGGCGGTGTTCCTGGCACCCAGTCCCTTGCTGCTGATTCCGCTGCCCTTGGCCCTGGTCGGCCTGCTGGATGACCGCCGCGGCTTGCCGGTGCGCCTGCGCCTGCTGGTGCAGCTGCTGACTGGGGTGGCCCTGGCCTTGGCGGCGGGCTGGAGCCTGCCTGGCGCCCTGCTGGTCGCCGTGCCCGCGGCGGCGCTGATCAATGCGGTCAACTTCATGGACGGACTCGACGGTCTCGTGGCCTCCTGCCTGGCGCTGTGGCTCGCCATGGCGGCGCTGCTGCTGCCGGCTGGGTCCCTGTGGATGCTGGCTGCCGCGGTGCTGGGTTTTTTGGTGTGGAACTGGAGCCCGGCACGCCTGTTCATGGGCGATGTGGGCAGCACCTACCTGGGTGCGGTGCTGGCTGGCGGCTTGCTGATGGCAGCGCAGCGCGCCGCCGCCGGCGCTGGATCGGCGGTGCTCCTGGCCCTGGCTCTGGCGCCGCTGCCGCTGCTGGCCGATGCCTTCAGCTGCCTGTTGCGCCGCCTGCTGGCCGGTCAGCGGTTGTGGCAGGCCCATCGTCTGCACCTGTACCAGCGATTGCAACGGGCCGGCTGGAGCCACCGCCGCGTTGCGGGGTTGTATGCCGGCGCCACCGCCTTGCTGGCTCTGGTGGGTGCAGCGCACGTGGGTGTGCTGCCGGGTGGATTCCCGGCGTTCGGCCGCGCGGCGATGGCCGCCGCCGCTGTCGCCGTGCTGCTGTTGGGCTGCTGGCTTGAGCGGCGCTGGGCCCTGCCGTTTGCCGATTTCCCGGAGGTTGGCGCTTGAGGCGCTGGGCATCGCCGCGCCACACCCGCCTGGCGGCCGAGAGCAGCCAGGTGCTGCTGGGCCAGGCCCTGGCCATGGTCGGTTCACTGATGCTGCTGCGGGCCCTGTCGCAGCAGTTGTCACCGGCGGCCTACGGGGTCCTGGCCCTGGGGCTGACCGGATCACTGCTGGTCAGCCAGGCCATTTCGGGGGGGACCACGGCGGCGATTGGTCGTTATTTCAGCGCCGCGCGTGAAGCCCAGGCGCTGTTGCCCTACGGCTACGCCTCGCTGCAGTTGCTGCTGCGCGATCAACGTCGCATCGTCGTGCTCTCCCTGGGTGCCGTGTTGCTGCTGGTGCTGATGGGCCAGGCCCCCTGGGTCCCGTTGGCGGTCGCGGCTGCTCTGGCGTCCATGAGTGCCAGTTGGCTCATGGCCTTGGTGGCTGTGCTCACGTCGGCCCGCTGGCGCCTGGCGGCCAGTGCACTATCGGCCTTGGACCCTTGGCTCAAATTGGTCTTGCTAACCCTGTGCTGGCGCTGGTGGCAAGTCACACCTGCCCAGATCCTGTTGCTATACGGTTTCAGCAGTGCGCTTCTGGCTGTTGCAGCGGCTGGCTGCTGCTCCAGCCAACAGGGCCTGAGCCTAAGTGCGATTCGCAGCCCTCAGGCTCAGGCAGACCCCGCTTGGCGTTCACTGCTGGGTGATTACGCCCAACCCTTCACTCGTTTTGGGCTGGCGACCTGGTTGCAGCAGGCCTCAGATCGCTGGGCTTTGCAGGCCTGGGCCGGAGCAGGAGCCGTGGGTCAGTACGCCGTGCTGTATCAGCTGGGCTATTCGCCCATGGGGGTTCTGTCCAACGTGCTCAATACCCTGGTCGCTCCGATCCTCTATGGCCGGGCCGGTGATGCCTCCAGTCAGCAGCGCAACCAGGATGTGAACCGGTTGGTGCGCCGTTTGACACTGCTGGGACTGGGGTTCAGCGTTGTGCTTGTGCTGCTGTCTGCGCTGCTTCACGGCTGGTTGTTTGATTTGTTGTTGGCGCCGGCTTATCAACCCTTGTCCATCTGGCTGCCCTGGATGGTGCTCGCCGGGGCCTTGGTGTCTGTGGGGCAGCTGATCGCGCTTCAATTTATGAGTGATAACCGCACGGCTGAGCTCGGGCGGATCAAAATTGCCACGGCTTTGCTCGGTGTTTTGCTCAATGGACTTGGTGCCGCCGGGTTTGGTTTGGCTGGTGTGATCGTGGCGCAGAATCTGTTCGCAGTGCTGTATGTGCTCTGGATGATCCGTTTGGGCTGGCAGACGACTGACCCTCGGGGCACAACCGGTGTCTAGGGCTGGGATTCGCGCTCGTTTGGCTGGACTGAATTGGGTGCTCTCGACCCAGCTCGGCCTCGATCTGCGGCGTTTGGGTCGCAGCGTTCGCGGCGTCTTTCCTTACCTTCTGGGGGCCCAACATTTTCGTCGCCATTACCGCGGTGCCTGGCAGTGGCAACCGTGTTTGCAGGACTGGGGCGAGGAGGGCGGCAGTGTCAACAATGAATATTTCTGGCAGGACCTGTTGGTGGCCCAGTCGATCCACCGGGCGCAGCCGCGCCACCATGTCGATGTGGGCTCCCGGCTCGATGGCTTTGTCGCCCATGTGGCCAGCTTCCGCAGCCTCGAGGTCTTCGATGTGCGTCCGTTGCAGCGGGTCATCCCGGGTGTGCAGTTCACTCAGCGCGATGTGATGCAGGAGGTGCCCGAGGCCTATTGCGACTCCCTGTCCTGCCTTCATGCTTTGGAGCATTTTGGTCTGGGTCGCTATGGCGATCCCATCGATCCACACGGTGATGACAAGGGGATCGCCAACTTGGCCCGGCTGTTGCAGCCGGGTGGCACGCTTTATTTGTCGACACCGGTTGGGCGGGAGCGGGTCGTGTTTAATGCCAACCGCGTGTTTGACGTACGCGGCCTGTTAGAGCGCCTCCGCAGTCACAATCTGCAGCTCCACAGCCTGAGCCTGATCAGCTCTCGGGGCGAGGTCACCGCAGTGGATGATCCGGCGTCCCTCTTGGATCAGATCGCTAAGGACCGTGATTGGTTAGGGCTGTTCGTCATGCACAAGCAGTAAGGTCTGCCACCGATGCCAAGTCTTTTCCACAACGGTCTGCGGTCAGTGCTGAGAGGCCGGGCTACCTGGTTGCGGCGTCTGCGCGACAGCCTGGATCGCAGTCAGTCCCCAAAGCCAACGCCGTGGGGGTTTGTCCTGGCCGGGAACCGCGCCATGGCAGCAGGGCGCTTTGAACAGGCGGAAACAACGCTGGTCCGCGGTTTGCTGGCTGAGGTTGATCTTTTGATCAACATTGGAGCCAATATTGGTTATTACTGTTGCCATGCCCTGAGCCTGGGCAAGCCTGTTGTGGCGGTTGAACCCATGGCGCGAAACCTCCATTATTTGCTTCGCAATCTTGTGGCCAATGGTTGGCAGGAGCAGGCCGAGGTTTTCCCCGTTGCCCTTGGTGCGGCTGCGTCCGTATTGCCGATTTGGGGTGGCAATACTGGCGCCTCACTCGTGAAGGGCTGGTCCTCCCTCCCCGCCGATTACGTCACTCAGGTCCCTGTGCTGTCGCTGGATCGCCTTATGGTGGAGGGGCTCCAAGGACGTCGGCCGCTGGTGTTGATCGATGTCGAAGGTGCCGAAGATGCCGTGCTGGCTGGAGCCCAGCGGCTGCTGAACCACAATCCCAGGCCGGTGTGGTTGGTTGAGATCACAAATGCAGAAAATCAACCAGCGGATTGTCCTGTCAACCCTCATTTCAGGCAGACATTTGCGCGCTTCTTCGAGCTTGGTTACCAATGCTCAGTGGTCCATCACAACGGTGACTGTGAGCGGTTGAGTCGTTCTGATGTCGAGGCCATTGCGGCCGGTGTCCGCAGGTCTCCTGGTTATAATTATCTGTTCCGCTGAGATGTTCAAGCGCCTCCGCAACTGCTGGCCTCTGAATAACGAGCCCAATCGCAATCGGGCCGTCAAGCACTGGCTTGCGGCGCTGCC
>CAYFMB010000114.1:0-6479 GCA_964344095.1 uncultured Klebsiella sp. | reverse complement strand
CTTGAGGAGGAGAACGCCGGTTATCGCCGCATGGCCAACCTGCGTCCTGACTACACCGTCGAGATGCCGGCGCCCTCATCGTCGATGGCCGTGCTCGATGACCCTTCAGACGAAGATCTCGAGGCCACACGCAGCCGCCATGGCATCGAAGCCAGTGGCGCTGCCGCCTTTGCCCGCCCCAGCCTCGACGAGGTGATGGAAGAGGAGTTGATCGCCGACCCCGATGCCCTCGAGGGTCTGCAGGAAGAAGGTTTGCTCAGTGATGACTGATCCGGCCCTAGCGTCTTGAGATGACGATCTCCTCATCCGCCACCACAGCCCTGGGTACGCCGGTGCCCGAGCGCCGGCTGCCTCGTTATGGCTTCCATCGGCACAACGAACAGCTCAACGGTCGCCTGGCCATGCTCGGCTTCATCGCCCTGGTGGCCGTGGAGTTCAAGCTGGGCCACGGCCTGTTGATCTGGTGACAGACCCATCTCCCCGTCCCCTGCTGGGGATGGGGACAGCTGAGCTGGAGGCCTGGGCGAAGGCCCAGGGTCAGCCCTCCTTTCGCGGCCGCCAACTGCACGACTGGCTCTACGCCAAAGGGGTCCGCCAACTCGATCAAATCAGCGTGCTGCCAGCTCAGTGGCGTCAGCAGTTGGCAGCCGCGGCTCCAGCCGATTGTTTCGATTGGACTGGCCGCTCTCGCGAACTCCACCGCTCCGTTGCCCGCGACGGCACCACCAAGCTGCTGTTGGCCACCGCTGATGGTCTCAGCCTCGAGACCGTTGGCATCCCAGCCTCTGGACGCCTTACCGTCTGCGTGAGCTCACAGGTGGGCTGCCCAATGGCCTGCCGCTTCTGCGCCACCGGCAAGGGTGGTCTGCAGCGTTCGCTGGGCGTGCACGAGATCGTTGACCAGGTGCTGTGCGTGCGCGAGGTCATGGACGATCGCCCCAGCCATGTCGTGTTCATGGGCATGGGCGAGCCGTTGCTCAACATCGATGCTGTGCTGGCGGCGATCGACTGCCTGTGTACCGATTTGGGCATGGCCCAGCGACAGATCACCGTGAGCACCGTGGGTGTGGCCAACACCCTGCCGCGGTTGGCCGAACTGGCCCTTGCGCGCCTTGGCCGGGCCCAGTTCACCCTGGCGGTGAGCTTGCATGCTCCCGATCAGCGATTGCGCGAGGAGCTCATTCCCACGGCCCACGCCTACCCGATCGAGGCGTTGCTTGACGATTGCCGCCGCTATGTCGCCATCACCGGGCGAAGGGTCAGTTTTGAGTACATCCTGCTGGGCGGCGTCAACGATCAACCCCGCCATGCCGAGGCGCTGGCGCGGTTGCTGCGGGGTTTCCAGAGCCATGTGAATTTGATCGCCTACAACCCCATCGCCGAAGAAGACTTCAAACGGCCGAGCCCCCAGGCGGTTGAGGCGTTCCGCCAGTCCCTGCTGGAGCGTCATGTTGCCGTGAGCGTGCGCGCCAGTCGAGGCCTCGATGCCGACGCTGCCTGTGGTCAGCTGCGGCGACGCTTGTTGCAGTCCCCTGGGTAGAGCCAGCTGCAGTCAGGGGACTCGTCGCTGGTTTCAGAGCGAATCGCGGGCTGCCTCAAAGGCGCCGCGCGGCACACTCTCGCTCCAGGGGGCCAGCACCGCCAGCAGCAGAAAAGAGGGCACTGCTGCCGCCAGGGTGAGGGCAAAGAAGTGGCTCCAGCCCACAGCTGCGGCGACAAAACCGGCCGGCGCCGCCAGCAGGGAGCGGCTCAGGGCATACACCCCTGAAAACAGGGCGTACTGGGTGGCCGAGAAGCGTGGGTTGCAAAGGCTCATCAACAGCGCCAGAAAGGCGGCTGTGACCATGCCGTGGGCAAAGTGTTCGATGCTCACGGTGACGATCAGGCCGGGGAGGCCGCCGCCAAAACGCGCCAGCACCCAGTAGGCCAGGTTGGTCAGCGCGCCGATGATCCCGAACAGCCATAGCGCCCGGTTGAGGCCCAGAGGTTTGAACAACACACCGCCGGCGGCGGTGCCGGCCATGGTGGCGGCGATGCCCCAACCGCCGTTGACCGCGCCGATCTCGGCAGCACTGAAGCCCGCTTTCAACATGAACGGGACGGCCATCAGATTGAGCAGGCCGTCGGGCCAGCGGTACAGCATGACCAGAGTCAGCAGCAGCACAGCCCGCCGGCCTCCGGTGCGCTGCAGAAACTCCCGCGCCGGTCCGACGATCGCCTCCCGCAGACTGCGCGGTGGCTGGGCTAAGGGGGGCAACGCTGGGGCCGCCAGGGTGAAGGGCACGACCGCGAGCACCAGCAGAGCCGCGCCCACAAAGGCCGCTGGCCAGCCGTAGCGGCCTGCCAGCACAAACCCCCCCGCACCCACCGCCAGCATTGCGGCGCGGTACCCCAGAGCTCCGGCGGCGGCACCGGCACCCCGTTCGACCTCGGGCATCAGGTCGGTGCGGTAGGCATCAACCATGACGTCCTGACTCGCACTGATCACGGCCAGCACAATGGCGGCCACCCCGACCAGACCCAGATGGGTCGCATCGGGGCTTGGTTGGAGCAGGGCCATCGCGGTGATCACCACCACCAGGGCGATCTGCAGCAGCAGCAGCCAGCCGCGGCGCCGGTCGGGCCAGGCCAACGGCCAGCGGTCCAGCAGAGGCGCCCAGAACAGCTTGAGGGTGTAGGGCAGCTCGGCAAGGCTGAGCAGACCGATCAAGCTCAGGGGTACACCCGTGGCTGTGAGCCAACCCTGCAACAGCTTGGTGCCGACCATGTAAGGGGTGCCGCTGGCCACGCCCTCGGCGGCGACAGCCATGAGCCGGGCTCTGGCCGTTCCCGGCGCCCAGTGGTCTGCCATCGGCCTCTGAGTCTGTGAGCGCACGTTACGAGCGATGATGCCTACGGCAACGGCCGCTCTCCGTCGTGCAGTTCTTTCGTTCAACTCTTCTGCCGGCAGCCATCGTGCTGCTGTTTGGCCTGGCTCTGTTTGCCGTGAGTGCCCGCATCTGGCTTCCCGGTGACATGGCTGCGCCCGCACCGCTTCAGTGAGGCCCAGCTCGTGAGCGCACAGGAGGCACGTGAGCCCGCGGTCAGTGGTGGGTCCGTCTGGAAGCCCTACGACGAAGACGCCAGCCACGACCTGATCCTTGACCCTGATGTTCTGGCGGCCGAACTGGCCCAGGAACTGCTCGGCGATCCCCTCGACGAGTTCGAGCCCGGGGAGGCCGAGGCGCGCGACGCCGCTGCCGAATGTGATCTCGGCCTGACCCTGCTGGGGGGCGGCCACGAAGACCGGGTGCAGGGCTTACGCATTTTCTGCGAGCACCGGGATCCACGCGCGATTCCGTTGCTGCTGCCAGTGCTGGAAGCCCCCTGTCCGATCGAGCGCATGAGCGCCGTTTATGCCTTGGGTCGCAATCCCCATCCGCTGGCGGTCGAACCCCTGCTGGCCCTGTTGGCCACCGACAGCAATGGCTACGTGCGCAAGGCCGTTGCCTGGAGCCTGGGCAGCTATCCCGATGCGCCGGTGCTGAACCCGTTGATCAAGGCCCTGCAGGCCGATGTTGCGGCGGTGCGATTGTGGGCAGCGACCTCCCTGGCTGAAGCCGGAAGCACCGGAGCCGCCAAGGCCGATCCGGCGGCTGCACAGCTCATGCTCAGCCTGCGCATCGACAGCGAGGCGGCCGTGCGCAGCAACAGTGCCTGGGCCTTGGGGCGTCTCTATGCCGATCTGGTGGAGCCGCGGCAGCAGGCCGTCGTTCAGGCCCTGCTGCGCACCCTGCTCGAGGATCAAGAGGCGAGTGTGCGCGACGAGGCCCGCGTTGCCCTTGAGCAGCTGGAGCAGCCTGAGGTGCTTGAGCGTTTGCAGACCTTGGTTGACGAGGGGCTGCTGGCCTGAGCCAACGGCTTCAAAACCCGGCTAGCATCGCCCCACTCGCTGACGCTGGCCTTGGCTCAGCAATTCGCCCGCACGACGTCGCAGCCCGTTGCCAGGCAGCAGACCATTCGCTATCGCATCCGCCCCGATGGTCGGGTCGAAGAGACGGTCGAAGGTCTGGTTGGTATGGCCTGTGAGCAGCTGACCGAGCGGATCGAAGCTCGCCTCGGCACCGTGCAGCAGCGTCAGCCCACCGCGGAGGCTTTCCAGACTGCCGCTCAGACGGCAGCGGTGGCCACCACCGCCGTGCAGCCCTAAACGATTCCTGCAGGTTCCGATGTCGCACTTCAGCACCATCAAGACCGAGCTTCGCGACCGCGACGCCCTGGTGGCAGCCCTGACGGCCCTGGGCCACGCTCCCAGCGACGGCCCTGCCCCGGTGAGGGGTTACCGCGGTCAGCAGGACAGCGCCGATCTGGTGGTGCGCTTGGGGCAGGGTGGCGACCTTGGCTTTCGCCTCAATCCGGGGCGTGGCTCTTACGAGCTGGTCACCGATCTCGATCTCTGGTCACTGCCAGTGCCGCCCGAGCGCTTCCTGGCGCAACTGCAGCAGCGTTATGCCCTGGAAGCGATCTTGGCGGCGACCCGCGAGGAGGGCTTTCAGGTGGCTGAGCAGACCAGCGCTGCTGACGGCAGTGTCGAGCTGGTGGTGACCCGCTGGGCCTGATGGCCAGCGACCCAGCCCCTCAGGCCGCGGCGGCAGCGCCAGCTCTCGCATTCGCCGTTGATCCGCTGCTAGAGGCCCAGCGCCCCAGCGGCATGGAGCCCCTGCTCGGCGGACAGCTGCGCCAGCGCGCTGTCTGGGTCGATGAGGCAGTCTGCATCGGCTGCCGCTATTGCTCGCACGTCGCGTCCAACACGTTTGTGCTCGAGCCCGATTGGGGCCGTTCGCGCGCCATTCGTCAGGACGGTGACAGCACTGAACGCATTCAGGAAGCCATCGATACCTGTCCGGTTGATTGCATCCACTGGGTGGCCTATGAAGACCTACCCGAGCTCGAGCGTCGTCTGCGGCAACAAGAGTTGCAGCCGCTGGGATTACCGACGCCGGCGCGCGTCAGGCGCAACCTGCCCAGGGCCTGAGCTCCCCAGGGGTTGCTTCGCCGGGATGCCAATGGCCCGCGGATACTGCCGAGGGCATGCTGCTTCGGGCTTCAGCGTGATGGCGTGGCGTTGGCCACGCTCGTTGGGCAGTGTGCAGGCCTGCACGATCTCCACGCCTGCTTTGAGGGCGCTGCAGGCCGCATCCAACTGCTGTTGATCGTCTGAGCTCCACTGACCTCGGTACAGCAGGGCTCGGCCCGTGGGCTTGAGCAGTGGCACCAGGTATTCAGCCACCACGGGGGCTGGTGCTACGGCCCTGGCCAGGGCCCAGTCGAACTGTCCCCGCCAGCGTCGCTGCTGGCCCAGTTTTTCGATGCGCTCGGCGCATAGCGTCACCCGCTGGTTCAGCCCCAGGGCTGCGGCCATGGCGCGCACGGCCTCAACCTTGCGCTGGACTGAGTCGACCAGGCAGAGGCGGGCCATGGGCAGGGCGATCGCCACCGCCAGACCTGGAAAGCCTCCACCGGTGCCGACATCAATGACGGCTGGTGCCCAGCCTGCATCCGTCGCACCTGACTTGGACGCACCATCTGGCCCATGCAGCAAGCTCTGCAGGGGCCAGAGGCTGTCGTACACCTGGGCGATCCAGAAGTCGTCGCCGTCGACCAGGCGGGTGAGGTTGAGGCGGCTGTTCCAGAGGCGCAACTGCTGCTGCAGTGCCTGGAACTGCTCCTGTTGCTCGGCCGTTGGTTGCCAGCCCAGCTGGTTCCACAACGCTGCCAGATCCGGGGTGCTCACGCTGGCCGGGCTGCCGCATCACCTTTCTAGGATCGCGCAAAGCTCGGGGTCATGCCTGCGCCAAGCCATTACGAGTTGCTGGGGGTGGCACTGGAAGCCAGTGCCGATGAGCTGCGTCAGGCCTTTCGCCGCCTCAGCAAGTGCTACCACCCCGACACCACCAACCTGCCTGCTACCCAGGCTGCGACCGCCTTCCAGCAGCTGCAGCAGGCCTACGGCGTGCTCAGCGACCCCGAGCAGCGCCGCCGCTACGACGCCCAGCTGCGGGCCCAGCGCCAGCTCCAGCCAGCGGCGTCACGGCCCGAGGCGGTGCCGCAGTCGGTGCGGCGGCCCCTTTCTGGTGGTGAATGGCTGGCCCTGGTCCTGCTGGTGCTGGCCGCCGGCTTCTCGCTGGTGCTGGGGGTCGGTCTGGCCTGGTTGCGGGGGGCCGATCTGGTCCAATGGCCCAGCTGGTGGTTGGAAGCGCAATGAGCGACGCGTCTAGGGCTGAGGATCTGCCCTCACCCCACACGCCCTTGTATCACCACCCCTTGCCGTTGCTGGAGGCCTGGCTCAAGGGACTGGGCGCCCAACAGCGCAGCAGTCACTCCTGTCAGTGGGATTTGCACCAACCGCAGTGGAGTGCCCTGCTCGAGCTCGAGGTGGAAGAGCTCAAGGTGAGCTGGCTCGACGATGGTCACCAGACCGTGCGCTTGTTTCCCTACGG
>CAYFMB010000113.1:0-6565 GCA_964344095.1 uncultured Klebsiella sp. | reverse complement strand
CCGCAGCCTGCACTTCTTCCTGGCTGCCTGGCCTGTGGTCGGCATCTGGTTCACCTCCCTGGGTGTGAGCACGATGGCCTTCAACCTGAACGGCTTCAACTTCAACCAGTCGATCCTCGATTCGCAGGGTCGTGTGCTGAACACCTGGGCTGACGTGCTGAACCGCGCCAACCTCGGTATGGAAGTGATGCACGAGCGCAATGCTCACAACTTCCCCCTGGACCTGGCAGCTGCCGGCACCAGCGAAGTGGCTCTGACCGCTCCTGCAATCGGCTGAAGCTGAGCTAGGGCTCATCTACTGCATCGAGTGAATCGCAAAGCGATCAGCTCAAACCACGGAATCCCAAAACCCCTTGCTTCGGCAAGGGGTTTTTTGTTGGCGCAGGGTGGCAAAAACAGCTGACCTACAGCCAAGACGACGTTCCTGTGGCACTCTGACCTGACGGCGCCAGGCTTGCCCCCACCTGGACCACCTGCATTCATGAAGACAACCGTGCTGACTGGCCAGCGTTGCATCAAACAACGATGGCTGAAGCTGGCGTTGGCGATCGCGCTCAGTGCTTTGCTGAGCTTGGGCTGGACTGTGCTGATCCCTGCCCCCAGCCAAGGGCAGGAGGTTGAATCTGGCCAGCCCGCGAGCCTGAGCCAAGCCAAGGACACAGGTCGACGCCACATCCGCGGCGGTTGGTATCCCTGGGTTCCTTACCAATATCTCGAAGGCAGCAACGACGACCGCGTGCTCACAGGTCTCGATGTCCTGCTGCTCAAGGAAGTTTTCGAAGGGGAGCTTGGCCGACAACTCGATCTTGGCGAGGTGGCCTGGGATCAACACCAGCGTGATCTGCGCGATGGCCTGCGCGACGTTGCCGGAGGGGCCTTCCGGACCCGCGAACGCGAGCAATACGCCTACTACTCCAAGCCCTATCGCTACGAAGAAGTTGTGATGTACAGGCGACGGTTTGAGCCGACTGGCACCCTGGCATCGCGCAATCAAGAGGCACTCGCCGAGGAACTGCGCCAAGGCAAAAGCACGATTGGGCTCGTGAAGGGGTATCACTACGGAGACCTGATCGAACAGCTGATCGCTGATCCACGGCAAGCTTCACGGATCGTCTGGGTTGACGATCACGAAGCCAACCTGCGCAACCTAAAAACCGGCAAGGTCACCCTGGCACCGGTGGACCGACTGGTCGGCGCGACCATCGCCTGGAAAAACAAATGGACCACTGAATTGGTGGCGAGCGATTTCAACCTGTTTCGTGGCTCCATTCACGTGCTGTTCAGCAAAAAAACAACAGACCCAAGCCTGGTCCAGAAGTTTGACAATGGAATCGAGAAAATGCGCAAGGACGGGCGTTACACACGCATCGTTCAGCGCTATCTCTTTCCAGTCCTGCTTGCACAGACCATTGGTCAGGACTGGTTTTATGCCCTTGAAATCATTGGCACTGTTGCCTTTGCCCTGTCAGGCATACTGATTGCCCATCGCAATGATTTCAGCCTGTTTGGCGCCTTTTTGCTGGCAGCACTCCCTGCAGTCGGAGGCGGCTTGATGCGCGATGTGATCATCAACCGCGACACAGCAGCTGTCCTGCGTTCGCCAATCAGCCTGTTTCTGGTGGTGGGGCTGGTCTTGATTACAGCACTTCTTATACGAATTTTACCCAAAGTCGGCAAACTGCCGAAGAGCTTCAACATTGGTCCTCTTGTTGACGTGCTCGATGCCATTGCGTTGAGTGCCTACACAGTTGTTGGCGTCATTGTTGCGGTCGAAACCGGCTGCGAACCGCTGCTGCTGTGGGGACCAATGCTGAGCGCACTCACGGTGGCCGGTGGCTCCATTTTGCGCGATGTGGTACGAGGGGATTCCCAGCACCCCACGTTGCGACACACGTTGTACGCCGAAATTGCTCTGTTCTGGGGCCTGATGCTGGCCCTGTTCATCAACTACTACACCAAAGCGACCACCTATGACCCCTGGTCCCTTGAAGTGGCCATTCTGGTCACGATGTTGGGTGCACTCGCAACACGGCTTTTGGCCATTGTCTGGAAGTGGTCAGCACCACGGTTCCCCTGAACGCTACGGGGAACCATCACGCACGAAGCCAGATCACAGGCTTACGGCGCTGGGGATACAGCTCGCGGCACAGGCCGCAGACCGTGCCATCACAACCACGGGCGGTGCAGTGTTCGCGCCCATAAAAAATGATCTGGAGGTGCAGTCTGTTCCACGCGTCCTGGGGGAACAGGCGCTTGAGATCGGTCTCGGTGCGTTTGACACTCGAGCCGTCGCTGAGACCCCAGCGCTGTGCAAGGCGGTGGATGTGCGTATCCACCGGAAAGGCCGGCACAGCAAAAGCCTGGGCCATGACCACGCTTGCGGTCTTATGCCCAACACCCGGTAACGCTTCAAGTGCCGTGAACGAAGCCGGAACCTCACCCCCATGACGATCCAACAACTGCTGGGCCATGCGCTTGAGGTTGGCCGCCTTGGTTGGAGCCAATCCCAACTGGCGAATGTGTTCCAAGATTGACGCTTCAGGCAAAGCTGCCATGGCGGCAGGGGTTGGAGCCGCCGCAAACAGTGCCGGCGTGACCTCGTTGACCTTTTTGTCAGTGCACTGGGCACTGAGCAACACGGCCACCAGCAGCGTGAACGGATCGCTGTGATCGAGGGGGACCGGTGTTTCCGGATACAGCTCCTGCAGACGCCTCAGGATCAGAGCAGCCCTCTCTGCCTTGCGCACCGTCGGGTCAACAACGCGATCCCGACGCTAACCAAACCCTGCAGCAACCCCAGTTTGTAGGCTCGCAGCACTGATGAATGCCCATGGGCAGCAGCTTCGGCCAGCTCTTTCGGATCAGCACCTTCGGCGAATCCCACGGCGGTGGCGTCGGTGTGATCGTCGACGGCTGCCCGCCCAGGCTTGAGCTTGATCTGCTTGCGATCCAACGCGACATGGATCGCCGCAAACCGGGTCAGAGCAAGATCACCACCCCACGCAAGGAAGACGATCAGGTCGAGATCCTGAGCGGATTGCTCGACGGCGTGACCCTGGGCACCCCCATTGCCATGGTGGTCCGCAACAAGGACCAGCGACCTGGCGACTACAAGGAGATGCAAGTCGCCTTTCGGCCCTCCCATGCGGATGCGACCTACCAGGCCAAATACGGGATCCAGGCTCGCAGCGGCGGTGGGCGTGCGTCAGCGCGCGAAACCATTGGCCGGGTCGCCGCAGGCGCCATTGCCAAGCAGCTGCTGGCCAAAGCCCATGGCACAGAGGTGATCGCCTGGGTCAGGCGCATTCACACGATCGAAGCCCAGGTCAACCCCGAGACCGTGACCTTGGCCGCGGTCGAGTCGAACATCGTGCGCTGCCCTGATGCCGCGGTGGCCGATCAGATGATCGAACGCATCGAGGCGATCGGCCGTGACGGCGACTCTTGCGGTGGCGTGATCGAATGCGTCGTGCGCAATCCACCGGTGGGTCTGGGCTCACCGGTGTTTGACAAACTCGAAGCTGAACTGGCCAAAGCGGTGCTGTCGCTGCCGGCCACGAAGGGCTTCGAGATCGGCTCCGGATTTGCCGGCACCCTGCTCAAGGGGAGCGAGCACAACGACGCCTTTCTGCCCACCAGTGACGGCAGCCTGCACACCGCCACCAACAACTCTGGGGGGATTCAGGGGGGCATCAGCAACGGCGAACCGATCGTGATTCGTGTGGGCTTCAAGCCGACAGCCACGATTCGCAAGGCCCAGCAGACGGTCGATGCCAGCGGCGCCGCCACAACACTCGAGGCCAAGGGCCGGCACGACCCCTGCGTACTGCCGAGAGCCGTGCCCATGGTGGAAGCGATGGTGGCCCTGGTGCTGGCGGATCAACTCCTGTTGCACCAAGGCCAATGCAGCCTCTGGTGAGACTCAGGCGCTCACGGGCTGCTTCACGGCACCGTTGCCACTGGGGCTGCCGCTTGGCGCTGCCGGCGCTGCACCACCGAGACGGCTGACGGCCTTGGCCATGCGCCGAGCCACCGATGAGCTGGTCTTTTTCGTCGACACCTTGGTGGATGCCGAGGTCTTGCTGACCGGTTTGCGGGCCGTAGCCTTGCGTGCTGCCCGTTTGGCGGGAGCCTTGGCCGGTGCTGCAGGCGCGTCGCTCGCCTCAGCCTTGCGGGCGCGGGCGCGCGGCGTGGCCGATTTCTTAGCGACGGCAGTCTTACGGGCTTGGGCTTTGCGGGCAGGCCCCGGGGTGCGGGTGCGGTGGTTGAGCACCATGGCCCACTCCTCATCGCTGAGGTTGGCAGGTTTGGCTCCATGGGCATCGGCGACCTTCGCCGCCTTTTCGATGTCGGCAACGAGGTTCTTCCAGGAGGTGGAAAAACGCTTGTCCGACTGGGATTTGGCGCCGCTTTCGACAAGGGTCTCGATGACCCCCGCAGCCGAGACCTTCTTACGGCGACGGTTGAAAATTTCCTTCTGCAACTGAGCGATCAGGGCATCGGCCCGATCACTGAGCTTGACGGTGAGTTGAGACATAGGGGAGAAACACCTCTGTCTCATCATTAGCACTCAAGACTCCCAATGGCGACAAACGGATGCGCGGATGCGCCATCAACCGCTCTGCCGATGGAGCCATTGGGCCAGTTGCAACCACGCTTGTTCGCCTGCGCGGTCGGCTCCCAGGGAGCCGCCAATCGCCACGGCATCGACACCGGCTGCGAGCCATTCACTCAGATCTGACGGGCCCAAGCCGCCTGCGGCAATGCAGAAGGGCAACGGCCCCAGCGGCCCAGCCAGACGCTGCCAGTACCCGGATCCGAGGGTTGCCGCAGGGAACAGCTTGAGCATCGAGCAACCGAGCCGGCAGGCCTGATGCACCTCAGAAGGGGTCATCACCCCAGGCACCAGGGTCAGATTGAGGCGACGCGCAGCCGCCAACAGCTCGGAATCGAACACTGGCGAGACACCAAAGGTGAGGCCAGCAGCGACCACACCCGCCAGCGCTCTCTCATGCAACAGCGACGCAGCGCCAAAGCAAATCTCTGGAAATTCAGCGATCAGGCGGCGGCACTGGGGCGCCCAGTCGCCATGGTCACTCCAGGCGAGCTCGACATGTCGCACACCCAGGGAACTCAGTCGTGCCAGGGTTGATTGCAACCGCAGAGGCTGATCGCCCCGCAAGACCACCAACAGCGGTTGGCGGCGCAGCGAGGCGATCAGGGTATCGGCCTGGGTTTCAGACGTACTCGGCAACCCGCACGTCGCTGTTGATCAGCAGCTCCTGCAGCTCTTCGGCATCAACGGTTTCCTTCTCAACCAAGAGATCGGCGAGTTGATCGAGCACAGCGCGGTTGCCGGTCAGCACTGCGGTGGCGCGGCGATGGGCTTCAGCCACCAATTGACCGACCTCTTCGTCAATCGCGGCAGCCGTGTCCTCGGAGAAGTCACGCTCTGCGGCGATGTCACGCCCAAGGAACATGCCGCCCTGGCTGCGACCCAGCGCAATGGGACCGAGACGATCGCTCATGCCGAAGCGGGTGATCATCTGACGGGCGACGCGGGCGACCTGCTGCAGGTCATTCGAAGCTCCGGTGGTGACTTCGTCATCGCCGTAAACGATCTCCTCGGCGACGCGCCCGCCCAGAGCCACGGCCATCTGGTTCTGCAGGTAAGCACGTGAGTAAAGGCCCGACTCCATGCGCTCCTCACTGGGAGTGAAGAAGGTGAGACCGCCGGCCTGACCGCGTGGAATGATCGAGATCTTCTGAACCGGGTCGTAGTCAGGCATCAGGGCGCCAACCAGGGCGTGACCTGCTTCGTGGTAAGCGACAAGGCGCTTGCGCTTCTCGCTCATGACACGGTCCTTCTTCTCTGGACCGGCCATGACGCGCTCAATCGCATCATTGACCTCATCCATGGAGATTTCGGTCAGCTGATTGCGAGCCGCCAGAATTGCGGCCTCGTTGAGCAGGTTGGCCAGATCGGCACCGGTGAACCCCGGCGTACGGCGCGCCACCTTGTCGAGATCGACGTCCTTGGCCAGAGTTTTGCCTCGAGCATGCACATCGAGGATCTGGAGGCGACCGCTGTAATCAGGGCGATCAACAACCACCTGCCTGTCGAAGCGACCAGGACGCATCAGGGCCTGATCAAGCACATCAGGGCGGTTGGTCGCCGCCACGATGATGATGCCGGTGTTGCCCTCGAAACCGTCCATCTCCGTGAGCAGTTGGTTGAGGGTCTGCTCACGCTCGTCATTGCCGCCGCCGAGTCCAGCGCCGCGCTGCCGGCCCACAGCATCGATTTCATCGATGAACACGATGCACGGGGCGTTCTTCTTGGCCTGCTCGAACAGGTCGCGAACACGGCTCGCGCCCACGCCGACAAACATCTCGACAAACTCCGAACCGGAGATCGAGAAGAACGGCACACCGGCCTCACCCGCCACCGCCTTGGCCAGCAGGGTTTTGCCTGTGCCTGGGGGGCCCACCAGCAGCACTCCCTTGGGAATCTTGGCGCCGACGGCGGTGAAGCGGTCGGGGTTCTTGAGGAAGTCGACGACCT
>CAYFMB010000112.1:0-6569 GCA_964344095.1 uncultured Klebsiella sp. | reverse complement strand
CTGCTGGGTCTGGCCCTGCACGGTCAGATCCAGCAGCAGGGGCCGCAGCTCCTGGATCTGCTGCCGGTTGACCGCCACGCCATTGAGCCGGTGACGGCTGCTGAGGCGCTCGTCATTGAGACGCCACTCACGGCTCAGCAGCACGTCATCGTCATCGGCCTCGAGCTGCTGCTCGGCCAGCCAGGCCACAAGGGGCGGGGTGAGGCTGAAACTGGCTTCGATCACCCCGCGCTCGGCCCCCTGGCGCAGCAACCGTGGGCCGTTGCCCCCCAGCAGAGCGTCAAGGGCATCAAGAAGGATCGATTTGCCGGCACCGGTTTCGCCGGTCAGCACCGTGAAACCCTGCCCGAAGCTGAGCTCAAGGGCCTCGATCAGGGCGATGTTCTCGAGCCGCAGACCGGTGAGCAAGGCAGTCTCCGCAAGCGGATCGGTGGTCGGCCCGACCGTAGCGGCAGTCTGTTTCGTTTAGAAGAGGGGACGGTGCCAAGCCGCCGGCCGCCACCCAAGCCATGGTCAGTTCCTCACCTCAAGGCGACATCAGCGACTTCATCGAAGCGGCAGGTCTGCTGGAGTACGACCCCGAGGCGATCACGCGCATCTATGCAGGGCACCCCGAGCGCTTGCTGAAGCGCCTGTGGCAGACCCTGGTCCCCATCGGGCTGTACCTGCTGGGGGTCGGCTTTGACTGGGTGATTCAACGCCTCAAAGACCCCGAAGTCGCCCGCAACCGCGCCAAGGAAGCCGCCGATCTGGTGGCCTCGCTGGGACCGGCATTCATCAAGGCAGGCCAAGCCCTCTCGACCCGGCCCGACATTGTGCCGCCGCTGCTGCTCGAAGAGCTGGCCCAGCTGCAGGACCAACTGCCAGGTTTCGATTCGGCCCTGGCGATGGCCTGCATCGAAGAGGACCTAAGCGCACCCGTTGCGGAGATCTACGCCCAGCTCGATGCCGAGCCAATTTCGGCGGCATCGCTGGGACAGGTGCATCGCGGCGTGCTCCACAACGGCGAAAAAGTCGCGGTCAAGGTGCAGCGCCCCGGCCTGCGCGAGCAGATCACCCTCGATCTGTACATCGTGCGCAACATCGCCGCCTGGCTCAACCGCAATGTCGGTCTGATCCGCAGCGACCTGGTGGCCCTGATCGACGAACTGGGGCGGCGGGTGTTCGAAGAGATGGACTACTGCAACGAGGCCAGCAACGCCGAGCGTTTTGCCGAGCTGCACAGCCACAACCCGCGCATTGCCGTACCGCGGATCCACCGCGAAGCCACCAGCCGCCGCGTGCTGACGATGGAGTGGATCGACGGCGTCAAGCTCACCAACCTTGAAGCGGTGCGGGAGCTGGGCTTCGATCCCGACGACATGGTGCAGGTGGGCGTCGAATGCAGCCTGCAGCAGTTGCTCGAGCACGGCTTCTTCCACGCCGATCCCCACCCCGGCAACCTGCTGGCCCTGGGCGACGGGCGCCTGGCCTACCTCGACTTCGGCATGATGAGCGAGGTCAGCCGCGAGAGCCGCACTGGCCTGATCCAGGCGGTGGTGCACCTGGTCAACCGCAATTTTGGCAAGCTCTCCAAAGACTTCGTCAGCCTTGGTTTCCTGGCGGAAGATGTCAACCTTGAGCCGATCGTGCCGGCTTTCGAGAAGGTCTTTGGCCAAGCGCTCGAGCAAGGCGTCAGCCGTATGGACTTCAAGGCCGTCACCGACGACCTCAGCGGCGTCATGTATCGCTTCCCGTTCCGGGTGCCGCCCTACTACGCCCTGATCATCCGATCGCTGGTGACCCTGGAGGGCATCGCCCTCAGCGTCGACCCCGACTTCAAGATCCTGGGGGCGGCGTATCCGTACTTTGCGCGGCGACTGATGGAAGATCCCGATCCGTCGCTGCGCCAGAGCCTCAAGGAGATGCTGTTTGACGGCGAGGTGTTTCGCTGGCAGCGACTCGACAACCTGGTGGCCAGCGCCGCCCAGGGCAGCCAGCTCGACCTCGATGGTCTGCTGGATCAGGTCATCAGCTTTCTGTTCTCCGAGAACGGCGGATTGCTGCGGCGCCAGCTGGTCGACGCAGCCGTCGACCAGGTCGACAACCTGGCCTGGCAGACGACCCTGCGCCTGAGTCGCAACCTGCCGGCGCCGCTGCAGGCCCTGCAGCCGATCGGGCTGCGCCAGCAGGTTCAGCAGGCCGATGCCGGCCTAGACGAGCTGCTGCTTGATCTCGAGCCAATCCGCCAGCTGGTGCGCATCTTGCGCGCGCTGCCGGGCTTTGAGCCCCAGCTGCTGCTGAGCCGCCTGCCGCGGCTGCTCAACGAACCGGGGCTGCGCAGCATGGGGCGTGATCTCGCCCGCGGCCTGGCCGAACGCAGCGTTGTTCGCCTGCTACGCGATGTTCTGGTCAGCCCGGGCTTTCAACCGGCCTAAAATTGATGAAGATCAATCCGTGAATCAGGTGAACAGATCCCGTGTGAAGCGCCGTCTGCTGGGCGCGGGTCTGGCCCTGCTTACCCTGTCACCGGTCCTACCGGCCCTGCCGCTACGAGCCGCCGAGAACCTGGTGTTTGTCAGTGGTGCCTTCCGCCGCTCCATCGCTGTCAGCGATCTGGAGTATCTGGCGAACACCGGCCAGGCCCGAGGTCTGCTGGCCGATGTGCTGGCTCTGAGCAAACAGGATCCCGCCAGCGTGGCCAAGTTGCTGAAGGAATCAATCAGCTTGCCGATCACCCTGGTGAGCCGCCTGCTCAACACCCGGATCGGCGAAGCGCTGTTGCGTCGCGTCGGCGCCATCATCGCTCCGCTCAATGCAAACAACGAGAGCATTGCCGCGCTCAAGTCGGCAGTGATCCTGGGGCTGGTCAACGGCAACGGCTCGCTGTCGGCCATCTCCTTCTTCAAGGCTTACCCGACCCAAGAGATGGAGATCAGCATCCCCGACCTGCTCAGCCTGATGAGCAAGGCGAGCTCGATCAGCGAACTGGTGCGCTTCTTCTCCGAATCGCCGCTTGACGGGCTCAAGGGCAGTGAAGGCGGCGGCAGCGGACCCTCCTGAAGCCGAGCCGTAGATTCGGGCCAGCGTCTGGATTCGCCGTGCCCCTGCTCCAACGATTGCGGCAGTTGGGCAAGAAACCGACCCACACGGCCTGGCCCGGGCTGATCGAGGCCTATCGCTCCTGGCTGCCCGTGAGTGCGGCCACGCCCGTAATCACCCTGCACGAAGGCGCCACGCCGCTGATCCCAGCTCCCTCAATCGCCGAACGCATCGGCAAGGGAGTCACGGTCTATCTCAAGTACGACGGGCTGAACCCCACCGGCTCGTTTAAGGACCGGGGCATGACCATGGCCATCTCCAAGGCCAAGGAAGCCGGGTCAGAGGCCGTGATCTGCGCCAGCACGGGCAACACCTCAGCAGCAGCCGCGGCCTATGCCCGCCGCGGCGGCATGCGGGCCTTTGTGCTGATTCCTGATGGCTATGTGGCCCAGGGCAAGCTGGCTCAGGCCCTGCTGTATGGCGCCGAGGTCATCGCCATTCAGGGCAACTTCGACCGGGCCCTGGCGATCGTGCAAGAGGTGGCCAACCAGTACCCGATCACCCTGGTCAACTCGGTCAACCCCTACCGGCTTCAGGGTCAGAAAACTGCCGCCTTCGAGGTGGTCGACGCTCTGGGTGAGGCCCCCGACTGGCTGTGCATCCCCGTGGGCAATGCCGGCAACATCACGGCTTACTGGATGGGCTTCAACGAGTACCGGCAGGCTGGCCGCAGCCGCAAACTGCCGCGCATGATGGGCTTCCAGGCTGCGGGTTCCGCCCCTCTGGTGCTGGGCCAGACGGTCGAACACCCCGACACCATTGCCACAGCGATTCGCATCGGCAATCCGGTCAACCGCGACAACGCCCTCAAAGTGCGCTCAGAAAGCGACGGAGGTTTCATGGCGGTCACCGATGCCGAAATCATCGAGGCCTACAAGCTGCTGGGCGCCAATGAAGGGGTCTTCTGCGAACCCGCCAGCGCCGCCTCGGTAGCCGGCCTGCTCAAGCGGCGCGAGGAGGTGCCTGCTGGTGCGACGGTCGTCTGCGTGCTGACCGGCAATGGCCTCAAAGACCCCAACACAGCCATCGAGAACAACGACGCCCGCTTCCACACCGGCCTGCCCGCCGATACGGCCGCCGTTGCCAAGGTGATGGGCTTCTAAGCCAGGCCGACCATCAGACCTGCACCGACCTGTTCAGGGCTCTGAACAGGTCGATTTCGTGCGTTCTGAACGCAAGCGAAACAACGGTTCGACGGGTGTCCACCGCAGCAGCCAACCGGCAAACAGGCTGCTGAATACCTGCGGGAAACAGCGGACAGCCCTGTCGAATTCCGGAGCACAAGTCGCACAAGCAAATCAGCGGTACTTTCCCCAGCTCCGGGATTTGGCGGAAAAGTGCCGGTTCTACCCAGACGGCCTGGATCCATCCCACACCATCAGCAACGCCAGAAACAGCTCCAGCACAGACCGATCAGCTGTTTTCCGCCTTTTCCCCAGGGCCTACGACGACTGGATTTCTATTGACTTGTTTTGAATTCAATCCTTGATCAACAGAAGGCCGGTCCGCGTGTTGCACAACGGACCAGGCTGTGGAAGCGTGGGTAGCTCCCCGGGGTCCTCGCCCGTCTTTGCGTCCATGAAGCTGGTTTGTTCCCAGTCCGAACTGAGCTCCAGCCTTCAGCTGGTCAGCCGTGCTGTGGCGGCCAGACCGACCCATCCGGTGCTGGCCAACGTGCTGCTCACGGCTGATGCAGGCACGGGCCGCTTGAGCCTCACCGGTTTTGATCTCAACCTGGGGATTCAGACCAGCCTGGCTGCCAGTGTTGACGTCAGCGGCGCCATCACACTGCCCGCACGGCTGTTTGGCGAGATCGTCTCGCGCTTGTCGTCCGACAGCCCGATCACGCTGAGCTGTCCTGAAGGCGGTGAACAGGTGGAGCTCACCTCCTTGTCGGGTTCGTACCAGATGCGCGGCATGCCCGCCGATGACTTCCCCGATTTGCCGTTGGTGCAGAGCGGTGTGCCGATCCGCATCGAATCAGACGCCCTGATCCAGGGTCTGCGGGCCACCCTGTTTGCCAGCAGCGGTGATGAGTCCAAGCAGCTGCTGACCGGGGTGCATCTGCAGCTGGACCCCGAGGGTCTTGAATGCGCGGCCACCGATGGCCACCGCCTGGCCGTGCTGCACTTACAGCATGCTCAGGCCGCCGGTGAGCCCTTTGCCGTGACCGTGCCAGCACGCTCGCTGCGGGAGCTGGAGCGGCTGCTGTCGGGGCGGCCCTCGACCGAACCGTTGAGCCTGTTCTGCGATCGGGGTCAGGTGGTGTTTCTGTGGGCCGATCAGGTGCTGACGAGTCGCAGCCTCGATGGCACCTATCCCAAGTACCGGCAGCTGATCCCCGAGAGCTTCAACCGCCAGATCCAGGTCGAGCGCCGGCCGTTCGTGTCTGCTCTCGAGCGGGTCGCTGTGCTGGCCGATCAGCACAACAACGTCGTCAAATTGAGCGTCGATCCCGCCCAGGGGCAGCTGCAGATCAGTGCCGACGCTCAAGATGTGGGCAGCGGCTCGGAGGCTCTGGCGGCCCAGATCAGCGGTGAAGAGATTCAGATCGCCTTCAACGTGCGTTATCTGCTCGATGGCCTCAAGGCCATGGCTGCTGATCAGGTGGTGCTGCGCTGCAATGGGCCCACCACTCCGGCGGTGCTCAATCCGGCCGAGGATCCTCAGTTCACCTACCTGGTGATGCCGGTTCAGATCCGTCAGTAAGTGCCCGTGAGCCTGCCCGAGCAAGTGCTGCTGAGCGACCTGCTGCGTCGGCGGGTGCGTTGTGATCAGGGGCTGGACCATGGCGCCGGGATTGCCGCCTGGATGCATCCGCCCGTGCATCGCCTGCTCGGCTGGGTGAGCCGGCCTTCGGCCTTTGGCAGCCGCCGTCAGGTGTGGCGGCTCAACCAGTTGCGCGGGATCAGCGAGCTTGAGCTTCTGGTCAAAGGGGAGCCTGCCGACACCGATCAGGCCACGATCGAGCAGCTGCCCACCCTGTTTGAAGCCACCCTGCTGGGGCGTCACGGTGAGCCGCTGGGCACCATCGTCGATGCTGCTGTTGAACCAGCCACAGGCACCATTCGCCATTACTTGGTGAGCCGCAGCGATCCGCGGTTACCGGGTAGCAGCCGCTGGCGCTTGAGCCCTGATCGCATCGACGATCAACGCCCTGGTCAGGTGCAGGCTCGCCTGGAGGGCCTCGACGATTTGCCTCTGGCCCGCGCCAGTGTGCGCCAGGAGTTGCTGCGGCGCTCCAGGCGCTGGCGCGATCAGGTCAGCGAGCTGGGTGATCGGGTCGAGCAGCGGGTTGAGGGCTGGCTAGAAGAGCCCCCCTGGCCTGAGGTTGAACGCGACCCTGCTGAACGACACCGTTCGGCTGAGCCGGAACCCTGGGAACAGGACGACTGGCCAGAACGGCGCTGGCAGGAGCCGCCGCTGCGCGAGCGCCGCCGCCGTGCCCCCGAACCAGACGACGACCCCTGGATCTGATACTGGAGGGC
>CAYFMB010000111.1:0-6576 GCA_964344095.1 uncultured Klebsiella sp. | reverse complement strand
TGGCGGCGGCACCACCGATCTGTCCCTGGTGCAAATCCCCGGCGGCCAAGGCAGGGCTGCCCCTGTCGCCCAGCTGCTCAGGCTGGGGGGCAGGCTGCTGGAGAACAGCCGTCAGACCCTGCGCTGCGCCAAGGTGCTGGGCAAGGCGGGGCTCGCCCTGGGTGGACGCGATATCGACCGCTGGATCGCCGCAGACCTGTGTCCCGGCGAACCCCTCCAAGGCGCTCTACTGGCCCACGCAGAAACGCTCAAGTGCCAGCTCAGTGACCAGGACCAGGCGCGCACGCTGTGGGCCCACAGCGATGGCACGCTGCGGGAGCTGCGGCTCGACCGTGACCAGCTCACAGCGCTGCTGCTGCAGCAAGGTCTGATCAGTCAGCTCGATACCCTGCTTGAGGCCGTTCTGGCACAGGGACGCGCCAACGGCACCAGCCTCGAGCAGATCGATGCCGTGCTGCCGGTGGGCGGCAGCAGCCAGCTCGCGGTTGTGCAGCAATGGTTGCGACAACGCCTGGATCCGATCCCGCTGCGCAACCAGCGTCCCGTCGAGGCCGTGGCTCTGGGCGCCCTGGCCCTGACACCCGGCGTGCAGGTGCGAGACGTGCTGAACCGCGGCGTGTCCCTGCGCTGCTGGGATCAACGCAGCGGCGCGCATCGCTGGCATCCGCTCTATGTGGCCGGGCAGCATTGGCCCACCGATCAAGAGCTCGAGGTGGTGCTGGCCAGCAGCCGTGAAGGGCAGGCGGCACTCGAGCTCGTGCTGGGTGAGCCCCAGGAGGCACACCGCGCCGAGGTGATCTATGCCAATGGCCTACCCCAACTTCGTCAACGCGATGCCGGTGCCCCCGCGGTGATCCCGTGGTCCCAACAACCGCAGGCGATCGACCTGGATCCACCAGGCATTCAGGGCCAGGACCGGCTACGACTGCGCTTCAGCATCGATGCGCAGGCCGATCTGATCGTCTCGGTGGAGGATCTGCAAGCCCCCACACGTCCCGCCCGACAGCGACGGCTGGGGGCAGTGCGCTGAATTGCGATAAAACAGTCCGACCACTGCATTGATCTGCCTTGGCCCTGCGCCGGCACAGGCTCCCCCGTTTCTGGCTTGGCCTGACCCTGGGTCTGGTGATGAGTGGCGTGGCTGCGACCTATGTGTGGGAGCGTCAGCTGCCCGGAAGGCTCAGCGGGGCCATTGCCCGCGGCGATCTCGATGCCTGCCTGGGCTACAGCGACCAGCTGGCTGCCCTGCGCTGGCTCGGGGGTGGCACACCCCGTGAACAGGCACGCTGCCGCAGGCTTAAGGCCCGGCAGCTGTGGCAACAACAACAGTGGTCCAGGGCCCTTGCCCTGCAGCTTCAACTGGTCAATTCAACGGCGGCCGTCACCGCTGATCGGCTGCAGCTTCAACGCTGGGAGGACGAACTCCAGCAACAAGCTCTGGAACGCTTCCAGCAGGGTGATCTCAACGGAGCCCTGCTGCTGCTGGAGCCGATCGGCGAAAACCACAAACAAGGCGGCAACAGCCTTGGCGACAACCTGCGCGAAATCTGGAACAACAACCGCTACCAGCTGGAGCGGGCGCGCAAGTTGGTCCAACAACAGCGCTGGTGGGAAGCGATCGACGCCCTCAATCGCATCGATCACCCCTGGTTTCAACAGCAGAGCCGCGCCCTGCGCCGGGCGACCGAGTCTGGCATCCAGGCCCTGGATGCCGACCACCGCGAACGTGACAGCCACGGCAGCCTGCCTCACACCGTGCCGGCCGAGCAGCTCGACGCCCAGGTGCAGCAACGCATCGCCTCGGGCATGGACGAGTGGGCTGCGTTTCAGAGCGCCTGCAAGGCGCTGGGGGGCAAGGTGATCGAAGCGGGTCCTGAGAGCGCCTGCCGGCGCTGACCATGACAAGATTGCGGCGCAGCCAGAGGCGCACAACCATGCAGCCAGGGGACAAGGTCAAAGTCAGCAGCAGCGTGGTGGTGTTCCATCACCCACAGCACCGCGGCCAGGCCTTCGATCTGAACGGCCAGGAGGGCGAGGTGGTCACGGTCCTCAACGATTGGAAAGGCCGCCCGATCAGCCCAACCCTGCCGGTGGTGGTGGCCTTCGGCAAACTCAAAGTTCACCTGCGCGCCGACGAGCTCACAGCCCAGGCCTGAGCAGAAAGATTCCCTCTTGGCCATCGATGGCCCTGAGGCAGAGCTGAATGGATTCGCTGCGACTGGTGGGCACGACCTTGCCGCAGAAATCGGGCTGAATCGGCAGTTCGCGATGTCCACGATCCACCATGACCAAGAGTGAAACCCGCTGTGGTCTGCCCCACGCCTGCAACGCTTCAAGGGCCGCCCGCACCGTTCTGCCGGTGAAGATGACGTCATCGACGAGCACCACCTGACGCCCGTCGAGGCTGACCGGCAGTTCGGTTGCTTGCACCAGGCGAGTTCCCACCCGTTCGAGATCATCGCGGTGGAAGGTGGGATCAAGGCTGCCGCAATCGATCCCATGGCCGCAGCTGGCCTCAAGTCGGCTGGCCAACACATCGGCCAAGGCCACTCCCCGGGTGGGAATCCCGAGCAGCACCAAGGAGCGGCTGTCGGCAACCCCCTCGAGCACCTGGGATGCCAGACGATCGATGGTGCGGCTCAGCTCTTGCGCTGAGAGCAGTTCAAGGCGTCGCTCGAGCGGATCAGCGGGCGGCATCGATGGGATCACGGCGGCTGTTGCTGCGACGCTGAAGGCATGATCCCAGCCCGGTCGCATCGCGCTCGCATGTGACCAAAACCTGACGCAGGGTCGATCCCCGGGGACCAGGCACAGGGCGAGGGGTAAGTTGGCGAAGCAGGGTTGTTCGTTCTGCGTGCAATCTGCTCGTTCGATGCACGGGTGAAACAGTTCGGGTGAAAGCAGCTCCCTCCCCCCACTCCTCATCGAAGGGCCTCGTCAGCGATCAGGGCTCCCCTGGCACGTTTCGTGATTCGCCTGTGGTTTCGCCAGTGGTGCTCTGCATTCTCGATGGATGGGGCTACACCAGCGACGATCAGCACAACGCCATCCGGAGCGCCGAGACACCGGTGATGGATGCTCTCTGGCATGCCTACCCCCACACCCTGATTGAGGCCAGCGGGGGTGCGGTTGGACTGCCCGACGCCCAAATGGGCAATTCTGAGGTAGGCCACCTCACGATCGGTTCTGGACGCATCATTCGCCAGGAATTGGTGCGCATCGGCCAGGCCGTGCGCAATGGCTCCATTGCCGCCAATCCGGCCCTGAATGCCCTTGCCGAAACCCTGCGTCAGAGCCATGGCACTCTGCACTTGATTGGCTTGTGCTCAGACGGCGGCGTGCACAGCCATGTCGATCATCTGGGCGGCCTGTTGCGCTGGGCAGCTGAGCAAAAGCTCAACCAGGTCTGCATTCACGTCATCACCGACGGACGCGACACCGCCCCGGGCAGTGCGCTTGGTTTCATCGAAACAATCCAGGCCCAAATCGAAGCGACTGGCATTGGTGCGATCACCACGCTCTGCGGCCGTTACTGGGCCATGGACCGCGACAATCGCTGGGAGCGAACCGAAAAGGCCTATCGCCTGCTGACCGAACCCAGTCCGGTCTGCAGCGAGTCGCCGGCTCAAATTCTGGATGCCTCCTACGCCAACGACATCAGCGACGAATTCCTGGAGCCGGTGCGCCTGGCCGATGGCCTGATCAAACCAGGAGACGGGCTGGTGTGCTTCAACTTCAGGCCCGATCGGGTGCGTCAGCTGATGCGCGCCCTCGTGCTCGACACGTTTGATGGCTTTGCACGGGAGCCAATCAAGCCACTCTCGGTCGTCACCTTTACACAGTACGAAAAGGGCCTGCCAGTTGCGGTCGCGTTTCCACCCGAATCGCTTGATGGACTGCTGGGTCAGGTGATTTCAGAAGCGGGGCTACGCCAATTCCGCACCGCCGAAACAGAAAAATATCCCCACGTCACCTATTTCATGAACGGTGGCATCGAACAAGCCTTCCCCGGTGAAGACCGCCATCTAGTGCCCTCACCGCGGGTCGCCACCTACGATCAAGCCCCGGCCATGGCGGCCGAACAGCTCACCAACAACTGCATCGCGGCCATCAACAAAGGCATCTATTCCTTGGTTGTGATCAATTACGCCAACCCTGACATGGTTGGCCACACTGGCCAGATGCAGGCCACCGAAGTCGCCATTGCCACTGTTGACCACTGTGTCGGGCGGCTGATGGAAGCCACCAACCGCATGGGTGGCACCCTGCTGATCACAGCCGACCACGGCAATGCTGAGGTCATGGAAGGACCTGACGGCCGAGCCTGGACAGCCCACACCACCAACCCGGTGCCGGTGATTCTGGTCGAAGGCGAACAGCGCAAACTGCCAGGACACGGCACGGCTGTGCAGCTGCGTGAGGGAGGCGGCCTGGCTGACATCGCCCCAACCCTGCTCGAGATTCTTGGGCTGGAGAAGCCCCAGACCATGAGCGGTGACAGCCTGATTGTTCCGGCCGGTAGCCCAGCCGGCAGCAGCCGCATTCCCCAGACCCTGGGCATCTAGCATCCGCTCATGATCAGTTCTGTTGTCTCGTGGATCTGGATCAGCAGCGGTGTGCTGCTGATCATTTCAGTGTTGCTGCACAGCCCTAAGGGCGACGGCATGGGTGGTCTGGCGGCCAGCGGCGGCTCCATGTTCAGCAGTGCCCGCAGCGCCGAGCAGACCCTCAATCGCATCAGCTGGACCCTGCTATCGATTTTTCTAGCCCTGGCTGTGGTGCTAAGCGCCGGCTGGCTCAAGTAAACCTGGTCACAACCTGATCACAATCAGCGGCGACAGCAGCTTCGCAGTGCGAGGTTGCCGGTGATCAGACTGCTGGCTGTTCATCCACCGTGTTGCGATGGAGCGGCGCTCCCTGCTGACCAGCCTGTCTGCTGCCTTCACAGGACTGCTGGGCCTTCCGAAGCGGGCTGAAGCCGCCAGCAAAGCTGCCGATCCGGCCTGGAACCTGAGCGATGCCCAGTGGAAGGCACGGCTCAGCCCAGCGGCCTATCAGGTGCTGCGTCGGGAGGGCACCGAACGCCCCTTCAGCAGCCCCCTTAACAGCGAAAAACACGCTGGCACGTATCACTGCGCTGGCTGCGACCTGGCCCTGTTCAGCAGCACAGCCAAATACGACAGCGGCACCGGCTGGCCCAGCTTCTGGCAGCCCCTGAGCGGAGCGCTGGGCACGACGATCGATTTCAAGCTGATCGTGCCCCGCACCGAATACCACTGCAAGCGCTGCGGCGGCCATCAAGGCCATGTGTTCGGCGATGGCCCCAAACCGACCGGCAAGCGCTATTGCAACAATGGCGTGGCGCTGAGCTTTAAGCCCACGCGCGCCTGATGCCCGGCGCCGTTGGCTGTCCCAGAGGGCCTGCCCAACCTGAAGAAACGGTCGGACAGCCGCTCACACCGTGAATTCACTGTTGTAGGCCTCTTCGCCGTGAGCGCTGATATCAAGGCCCTGACGCTCTTCGCTGTCTGCAGCGCGCAGGGGCATCACCAGGGCCAGCAGCTTCAAGATCACAAAGCTGCCCACCCCCACCCACAGCAGGGTGAAGCCGGCGGCCTTGAGTTGAATCAGCAGCTGCGCCGGATTGCCGGCTAGCAGCCCATTGGCACCGGCAGGGTTGACCGTCTTGAGGGCCAGCACCCCAGTCAACACGATGCCGAGCAGACCGGCCACACCATGGACCGGCAACACGTCGAGGCTGTCGTCGAGGCTGGAGCGGTTCTTGAGTTGCAGCGCCCAGTTGCAAAGCAAGGCGGCGGCAAAGCCAATCACCAGCGCTCCCAGCGGGCTGACAAAACCGGCCGCTGGCGTGATGGCCACCAGCCCAGCCACCGCTCCGGTGGCCACCCCGACCGCCGTGGGTTTGCCCCGCTGCCAGGTTTCGATCAGCATCCAGCCCAGGGCGGCAGCGGCCCCCGAGGTGTTGGTGGTGAGGCAGGCCAAGGAGGCCAGGTTGCCGGCCAGCAGCGCACTGCCGCCGTTAAAGCCAAACCAGCCGAACCAGAGCAGGCCGGCCCCCAGCACGATGAACGGCACGTTGTGAGGAGGAGCACTGTTTTCGGGGTAATTGCGGCGCCGACCGATCACCGCCGCCGCCACGGCAGCCCCGATGCCCGAGGCCATCTCGACCACCAGGCCACCGGCAAAATCGAGAGCTCCGAGCCCTTCAGGGCCCAGAAAACCGCCCGGCCCCCACACCATGTGAGCCAGCGGCAAATAGATGAACGTGCTCCACAGCAGCACGAACGCCAGCCAGGCTCTGAAGTTCATGCGCTCCACCACCGCCCCGGAGATCAGCGCTGGGGTGATCACCGCAAAGCTGAGCTGAAACAGCGCAACGGCACCCTGGCTCAACTGACCGTCGCCGTAGGGAGCCGACCAGTTGCTCAGGCCGGCCCACTGAAGCCCGCCGATGAATGGCGCCAAGGGGCCATGGCCTGGGGCAAAGGCGAGGCTGTAGCCGAACAACACCCACAGCACGCTGACCAGGGCCATGGCCGCCACGCTCATCACCAT
>CAYFMB010000110.1:0-6619 GCA_964344095.1 uncultured Klebsiella sp. | reverse complement strand
CAGTGGATGGAGCTGATCAACGGCTACCGCTTCAAAAAACGCCTGGAGCGGGCCTGGGAGTACGCGCGCTCCGGCAACGTGCTGTCGATCCGCTTCGAGGGGCGCCGCGTCCACGCACGCGTGCAGGGCACCGAGAGCGATCCCTACAAGGTGAAACTCTGGCTCGATGTGCTCAGCGACGACGACTGGGGCTACGTGCTCGAAGCCCTAAGCCAAAAGGCCCGCTGGTCAGCCCAGCTGCTAGCCGGAGTGATGCCGCAGGACATTGAACGGGCCTTTGCCGCCAGCGGCAAACGCCTGTTTCCGTTCAAGCTGCAGGAGGTGCGCAGCGAGTGCAGCTGCCCTGACAAGGCCAACCCCTGCAAGCACGTCAGCGCCGTCTTTTACTTGATGGGCGACCGCTTCAGTGAAGATCCATTTGTGCTGTTTCAACTGCGGGGTCGCACCCGCAGCCAGCTGCTGAGCGATCTGGCCAAACGCCGCCGCCGCATCCTGGCCAGGGCAGCCGCAGGCAAGGCTGCCGCCGACCAGCAGCCCCCCCAGCCCGACACGGCCAACCCGCTCAAGGCCGCCCACGCTGCCATTGCCGATCCGAACCGTTGGTGGCGCTACGACGCGGCCCTCGATTCCAATCTGGTCGTGATCACGCCTGCCCTCGAAGGCGACACCGGGCTCGACGCCGCTGGACCCCTACCCCTGGCCGAAGAGCCGCGCTACCCGGGTGCCAATCGCCTGTTCCTCGAACAGCTCAAGGAGCAGGGCCAAAGGCTGGCCTCCGCTGCCATGGCGACGGCAATGGACAACAGAACACCCGACGGGATCTCAGAAGTCTGACCAACGAACAGTGTGCACGCCATCAAAGAGCACACACTTCGCATCCACAAACCTGACGAAAGAAAATCAGAACAAAGTTGCCTATCCCTAAGGCTCCTGAAATGACTCACGACAGAATGGGAAGAAGCAAGCCCGAGCGCATCCTCTTGCCGAGCGATCAGGAAGGGCACAGTGACACAACAACAAACAGCTCAGGATGCAGATGCATCAAGGACGCGAATCAGGACATCAGACATTGGCGCCGACCGTTTTCCACAAAGCCTTGGCCCATTCACTGTTGGAATTGCCGTCAGAAGCACCAATCCAAATATGCTCAGACGTTCCAACGCTCCCAGGGACATAAGAAACCCGATCTAACTGTGAGGCCGTAATACCGTAAAGCGATTTACCCTGGTAGGACTGACCATTAAAAGAAAAATAACCTGATTTTGCATCCTGATTTCCGTCCCAAAAATTATAGCTGACAATTGGGTCGCGATCCCGATCAACAACAGAAAACAAGGTTTTCACCAAAACTGAGCGTCCAACAGAACCCGGACCGAAACTGTGTACAGGATTCGACACGACGGGCTTTGCATTCATACGAGGAGCCACCGAAGTGTCCGCAATCGCCACCAAGCTGGTCGAACCAACTTGCGATGTCAATGCGGCATCTCGATAGAATTTGACAGCCAATACCTCCTCCCCTTCTGTTTTCAAATCAGTCGCAAGGCGCCGTACCAAAGCGAACTCACCTAGCGCATCAACAACACCGGAACCAGCAAGCCCACCCGTCACAAAGTCTTGCGTTTGGATACCACGACCTGACATCACCCAATACAGACGAGAACCCGGCTTGGCGCCAAGAGCACGAATAGAAACTTGAACAGGCTGACCTTCAGAGACCCGACTTGATGCAGCGCTTACCGTGTAAATAGTTGATTCAGGACTGCTGGCGTATTCTGTCTGCCAAAGAGCTTTGGCCCAGTCACTGTTCGCTTTGCCATCCGAGGCACCAATCCAAACGTCTTCAGAAGAACCAGGCAGGCCTGGAACATAAAAAACCTTGTCAAGCTCAGAGGCTTTTACAGCGTAAAGTCCTTTACCCTGATAGGAGGTTCCGTTGAAGACGAAGTAACCAGTGTTCGCATCTTTACTAGAGTCCAAAAAATTATAATGAATCATTCGGTCGTTCTCGGCATCAACAACTGAAAACAATGGACTGATCGCCACAGAACGACCGGCATCCATCGCACGAAAACGACGAGCCACATTGGCAACCACTGGCTTCGTGTTCAACGCCGACGTCATTGAGGTGTCGTTGACACTCACAGAAACCATCGACCCGACCTGCTCTTTCAAAGCAGCATCCTTGTAAAGCCTAATTTCAACCGTTTCACGGCCCTCGGTCTTGGCATCCATGGCAAGACGAGGGTTCACGACAAATTCACCCTGTGCGTTAACAGCGGCTGAACCCGTTAACTTGCCATCCTCAAAATCCGTTGAGTCAACGCCTTGACCTGCCAACTGCCAATAATAAGTCGCACCGGCATCGGCCCCATCAACACGAACCGTGACCTGCAATAAACTTCCCTCATTAACAGGATTTGGGGTAGGAATGACTGCATAGCTGATCTGTTTAACAGCGTTCACGGAAGGCTTTGCCGTCATGACCCAATCGGCACCGGCCCAGCCAAACTCATCACCCCTAAATATCTGAATGGCATTCAGGCCAGGCTTTAGAGGACCAAGGTCAACATTTCGATACGGAAGATCATTGACATCATAATGAACTGGTCGATAAACACCATAACGGTATTCACCATTAACCCAGATAGCCAATTGATTATCGATCCCCAAATCAGCCCACAAAGTTTGCCGACCCGAAGCTCCGGCATCAACAAAATAGATGGCAAGATTTTCTGTTTTTTCCGGCCAGGGATTAATATCTTCATTGTCATAGCCGGGCACCGACACTGGACCCGAACTCCAGTTGCCATTGTTGATCGCCGCTTCAGGATCCGACAACCATGAGCCCACCTTGGCAGTTGATTCAAGTACCTTGCTTAATAAGACACCATTAACTTGAGGCTCGTTCTTGTCCAGATTCTCATTGGACGAAAACGAGTAAATCAGATCACCAAGATTTAGATAGTAAGCAGGAGTTCCCTTGCGAGTCAGAGGGAAAGACGCGCTGATAACGGTCATGGTAAATTTAAAAGTGGGCGAGGAATTGAGAGCAACAATAGCCATCCACCCAGAAACTTGAGCATTGCTTCAACCAGAACAGCAAGCCAACTCTCGGTGGCAGATACCCAAGAGCAAACGAATCAACCCAGTTGCGACTCAATCTTTTTTTGTAATCAAACCATCTACTTTTGTCAACAGAGCCACAACGATTGACCAGACCAGGCCTTGAACCAATCCCTGCATATCGAGACAGGGCTCTCGAGCCGGCCTGCCATACGATGATGGAATCAGTTATGGCAAGCCATTGCCGATGGTGTGACGAGGGTGCTGCAGGCTCCATGGCTCAACTCAGCAGCGATCGACACGGCATGCGCAGTTGTCCGTGGGTATCGCACAGCATTCGGCCGCCAGCTGCTGGCAGGCCTCCTTGGGGCAGAACCAGACCGAAACCCAACTCTTGCAGCCCAAGAGCTGTTTGCAGCACCACGCGTCGTGCTGGCACATGACGACACGCCCCTGGAGCTCGGAGAAGGCCCCTGTCTCATCTATGCCAACCGCGCAGCCTTGTCACTGTGGCGCCGCTCTTGGCCCGGCATGGTGGGCATGCCCTCGCGGCATACGGCCGAACCTGAGGTGCGGGCCAGCCGCCAGCAGGCGCTCGCCAGGGCCCACAAGCAACAGGCGATCACGGGGTATAGCGGGATCCGCATCGACAGCCAAGGTCGCCGTTTTGCCATTCAAGGTGCATGCATCTGGACATTGATAGACAGCCATGGCAACGCCTGTGGTCAAGCCGCGGCCTTCAGCAACTGGCACTGGCTCTGAATACCCTAATTCACGCAGCAAAGTTGCACCAACTGGACTGAGCTTCTGAATTCAAGTGCAGCCGGATGACACCATGCCAACTCGAACTAACATAAAAATCATAGCGCTCCAAGAAAGAGTTCAGCATGGTCAGGATCAATGCCAGCAGGGCCTTCAAAGGCAACCAGCTCCTGAATTTGTACGCCTTCAAGCAGGCAAAACCACAAGAACGCTTTGAGGCTGCAGCGAATCACATCATCGACGGCTCTATATTCCAGGACACTTGGAGCTACGAGAATTTTCCCTTTCCAACATTCAGTTCTCAAAAATACAACCTTTTCATCGCAGGCCAAGATTTCAGGGACAGCATCGACCGGCCCGATCCTGTGCTCAGCGGTGGCAATCTGCAGGCACTCTGGCTTGAGAGCTACAACCCAACCAGCAAGCGCTTTGAACTGAATTGGATCCTGCGAAACGAGCAAGGCTATTTCCCTGCTAGTGACATTGGACAAGCCCTGGAGAGCGCCAACCAAGCCGACGACTCACGAGCAATCGCGGCCCTGTTCGCCCATGACGACGAGCTGCATCTGTCGCCCCTGGCCGACGTGGCCAATGGCTACGACGGCCAGGACAAGCTCTACGGCAACGCCGGCAACGACCACCTGGATGGTGGCGATGGCTTTGACTTACTCGATGGCGGACCTGGTGCCGATGTCCTCATCGGCGGGCGCGGTGGCGACACCTTCGTCGTCGATAATCCAAAGGATCAGATCATTGACCAGGATGGCGGCAGCACGGTGGAAGCAAGCATCTCCTGGAAGCTAGGAGAAGGCCTGTACAAACTTGTGCTCACCGGCGAGCGAACGATCACCGGCGAAGGCAATCAGTCAAGCAACATCATTGAAGGCAATGACAAAGCCAACAAACTCTATGGCGGCGGCGGCGGTGATGTGATCCTTGGTGGCAATGGCGACGATCAAATCTGGGGCATTGGCGCAAAGGACCCCAGCCTGGGCCAAGAAACAATCGATCTGCTCACAGGAGGCATGGGCAACGATCTGTTTGTCCTGGGAATGAAGTCAGGCACCTGCTACACCGATGGCAAGACCACTAGCCCAGGCACCAATGACTACGCCATCATCAAAGACTTCAGCAGAGGTGATCGCATTCAGCTCAAAGGCCTATCCAGCGACTATTTTATATCCTACTCAGCCGCAGCGCCCGGACTCGACGCCTGCTACTTCCTCTATCGCAATGACTCTGCTGGACCCGCTTGCAACCCAAGAGCCTGGGACAGCAACGACGACCTGATCGGCCAGATCTTTGTCACAGACCCCTCGCTAAAACCAACGCTGAGCAATCAAAGTCAATTCTTGTTTGTCTGAGCACCTCAGTCGAGCCGACCACCCTGCACCTCAATCAGCCAACACAAGGACTCAGCAGTAGCAAGGTCCAGGCCTGAGCATGCGCGCAGCCAGGGCTGGGCCATCAGCGCAACGACGCCAGGGTGACCGAGCCCCCGACTGGCCTGCCTACAGTCAGCGGCGCAGCCTGGAGCCGCCAATGGGTGTCACAGCCGTCGCCACGGGAGTCGCCACACAGCCGCGTCTGACGCTTCAGTGCGAGGCGATTGGACCAGACACGACCACGATCCGCTCGCTCGACTGGGACCGCAGCCGCTTTGACATCGAGTTTGGCCTGCGCAACGGCACCACCTACAACAGCTTTCTGGTGCGGGGTGAGCGCACCGCCCTGATCGACAGCAGCCACCTCAAGTTCGAGAGCACCTGGCTGCCACTGCTCCAAGAACAAATCGACCCGAAGACGATCGATCACCTGATCGTCAGCCACACCGAACCCGACCACTCCGGCCTGATCGGCCACCTGATCGACCTGAACCCCGACATCGAAATCGTGGGCTCCAAGGTGGCGATCCAGTTTCTGGAGAACCAGGTGCACCGACCGTTCAAGAGCCGGGCGGTCAAGAGCGGGGACGAACTGGATCTGGGCACCAACCCAACCAGCGGGGTGGCCCACCGCTTCGAGTTTCTGAGTGCCCCCAACCTGCACTGGCCCGACACGATCTTTTCGTTTGACCACGGCAGCGGCATTCTTTACACCTGCGATGCCTTCGGCCTGCATTACTGCAGCGATGACGTCTTTGACGTCAACCCCGGCGCCATTGCGCCCGACTTTCGCTTCTATTACGACTGCCTGATGGGTCCGAACGCCCGCAGCGTGCTGCAGGCCCTCAAGCGCATGGACGGTCTGCCTGAGATCAACACGATCGCCGTGGGGCACGGGCCACTGCTGCGCCATCACCTGAACACCTGGATCGACGACTACCGCAGCTGGAGCTCTGAGCGCAGCAGCGGAGAGGCCTATGCCGCAGTCTGTTATCTGAGCCAGGTGGGCTTCTGCGATCGCATCAGCCAAGCGATCGCCCGCGGCATCGGCAAGGCAGGCGCGGCTGTGCAGCTGGTCGACCTGCGCGCCACTGACGCCCAAGAACTGAGTGGCTTGATTGGTGAGGCTGCCGCCGTGGTGGTGCCCACATGGCCCTCAGGGGCCGATGCCGAGTTGCAGGCTTCGGTCGGCACCCTGCTGGCCGCGCTCAAACCCAAGCAGTGGGTGGGGTGCTACGACGCCTTCAGCGGCAACGATGAACCCATCGACACCGTGGCCGCCCAGCTGCGGGCCCTGGGCCAGCCGGCCGCCTTTGAACCGCTGCGCATTCGCCAGGTGCCCGCCGCCGAGGACTACCAGCGCTGCGAGGAGGCCGGCACCGACCTGGGCCAGCTGCTCACCAAGG
>CAYFMB010000109.1:6510-6716 GCA_964344095.1 uncultured Klebsiella sp. | reverse complement strand
CCAGATCAAAGGCGCTCTGGGCGTGGTAGCCAACCTGGTCCTCTTCGGCGTAGGGGTAGCCCTTGCCCTTGGTGGTGGCCACGTGCACCAGCACAGGGCCACCGGTGCGGTGGGCTTGCTCGAAGGTGCGCACCATCTCGGCAATGTTGTGGCCATCGATGGGGCCCATGTAGCTGAAGCCCAGCTCCTCGAACACGGCGCCCACC
>CAYFMB010000109.1:0-6500 GCA_964344095.1 uncultured Klebsiella sp. | reverse complement strand
TCTTGATCAGCGTCTGGCCGAACACCTTGCTGTAGCTGGGAGGCTTGGGCTTGCTGGAGGGGTAGGCCTTGCCGGTGGCCAGGTCGAAGGCGCTCTGGGCGTGGTAGCTGACCTGATCCTCCTCGGCATAGGCATAGCCCTTGCCCTTGGTGGTGGCCACATGCACCAGCACCGGCCCCTCATGCGCATGGGCCTGCTGGAACACCTTCACCATGCCGGCGATGTCGTGACCGTCGACCGGACCCATGTAGGTGAAGCCCAGCTCCTCGAACACGGCGCCCACCTTGGGCACCGCCAGGCGCTTCATGCTCTCCTTGAGGTTCTTGAGCTCACTGGGCAGCTCGCCGTGCATGAGCGGCAGGCTGCGGATGGCCTCTTCAACGTTGTCAGTGAGGAACTGCAGCGGCTTGCTGTGCCGCATGCGGTTCAGGTGAGTCGAAAGGGCGCCCACCGGCGGGCTGATCGACATGTCGTTGTCGTTCAGCACAACCAGCAGATTGGTCTTTGGCAGGTGGCCGGCGTGGTTGATGGCTTCGAGGGCCATGCCTCCGGTCAGGGCACCATCACCAATAACGGCAACGCATTTGAAGTGTTCGCCGCGTTGGTCGCGGGCCAGGGCCATGCCCAGGGCTGCCGAAATACTGGTCGACGCATGACCGGCGCCGAAATGGTCGAAGCGACTTTCACAACGCTTGAGATAGCCGGCGACACCATCCTTTTGGCGCAGGGTGTCAAAGGTGCGGTAGCGGCCGGTGATCAGCTTGTGGGGGTAGGCCTGATGACCCACGTCCCAGACCACCTTGTCGTGGTCGAGATCAAGGGTCTGATACAGGGCCAGTGTCAGCTCCACAACACCAAGGCCAGGGCCCAGGTGACCGCCACTGGTGCTCACCACCTCGAGGTGACGCTCGCGGATCTGGCGGGCGATGCCTTCAAGCTCAGCGGTGCTGAGGCCATGCAGCTGATTGGGATGGCTCAGCTCGCTGAGATGCATGCCTGCTGCTCAAGTGGGCTGCAATCTAGGCCTTTCCCCCCTGGGGGCGGCGACAACAGGCACCGTTTGGGCCTCAAGTTGCGACACTGGATCCATGAGTCAGGACCAGTTCTTCGCTGCCACAGACCCCGCCGCCTACGTGCAGCGGATCCTGCGTGCCCGTGTCTACGACGTGGCGATCGAGTCACCGCTCGAGAAGGCCCCCAACCTTTCGGCCCGCCTGGGCAACGCGGTCTGGCTGAAGCGCGAAGACCTGCAACCGGTGTTCAGTTTCAAACTGCGCGGCGCCTACAACAAAATGGCTGGGCTGAGCCCGGCCGAGCTCGAACGCGGTGTGATTGCCGCCAGCGCCGGCAACCATGCCCAGGGTGTGGCCCTTGCGGCCCAGCGCCTTGACTGTCGGGCTGTGATCGTGATGCCGGTCACCACGCCCGAGGTCAAAGTGCAGGCCGTGGCGGCCCGTGGGTCCGAGGTGGTGCTGCATGGCGACACCTATGACGCCGCCTATGAAGAAGCCAAACGGCGCGCCGCCGCCGAAGGGCTCAGCTTCATTCACCCCTTTGATGACCCGGACGTCATCGCCGGCCAAGGCACCATCGGCCTCGAGCTGGTGCGCCAGTGCTCCCACCCGCCCGATGTGGTCTACATCGCCGTTGGGGGTGGTGGGCTGATCGCCGGTGTGGCGAGCTTTCTCAAGAGCGTCTGGCCCCAGGTTCAGGTGGTTGGAGTCGAACCGATCGATGCCGATGCCATGACCCGCTCGCTGCAGCTGGGCCAACGGGTGCGTCTCGATCAGGTCGGTCTGTTTGCCGATGGGGTGGCCGTGCGCGAGGTCGGCGTCACCACGTTTGAACTGGCGCGGCAGACCATCGATGCCATGGTCACGGTCAGCACCGATGCCATTTGCGCCGCCATCAAGGATGTCTTCGGCGACACCCGCTCAATCCTTGAACCCGCCGGTGCCCTGGCGATCGCGGGACTCAAGGCCGACGTCGAGCGACGTGGCCTGGTGGGCAAGCACCTGGTGGCCGTGGCCTGCGGCGCCAACATGAACTTCGACCGGCTGCGCTTTGTGGCCGAACGCACCGAGATCAGCGAAGACAAGGAGGCGATGCTGGCGGTCGAGATCCCCGAGGAGCCCGGCAGCCTGCGCCGCTTCTGCACGCTGCTGGGTACCCGCAACCTGACCGAATTCAGCTACCGCCTGGCCGACCCGCGCCGCGCCCACATCTTTGTCGGGGTGCAGACCAGCGGTACCAGTGACGAACAGGCGCTCATTAATGATGTGCGCGAGGCGGGTTTCCCCTGCCTCGACCTGTCCAACGACGAGCTCGCCAAGTTGCACCTGCGCCACATGGTCGGCGGGAGACTGCCGGCGGGCGCCAACGGCAGCAACACGCGCGAACTGCTGTATCGCTTTGCGTTCCCCGAGCGACCCGGCGCGCTGATGCGCTTTCTGACGAGCCTTCATCCCAACTGGAACATCAGCATTTTTCACTACCGCAACCACGGTGCCGATGTGGGGCGCATCGTCGTGGGTGTCCAGGTGCCACCCGCAGACATGAGCGAGTGGCAGCAGTTTCTCGAAGGCCTCGGCTACGCGTACACCGACGAATCGGAAAACCCGGCTTACCACCTGTTCCTGGGAGACGTGGCCAGCGCTGTGGGGGTTGGCTAACTTCGCGTCAATGGAGATCGCGCCCGTTCAGAGCAGCTCCCCTGGCGCCTCAACCAGCGCCCCAGCCGGGGCGACCGCGAGTCTCGAGCAGCTGCCTCTACCGGCCAGGCTCGAAGCGATCCTCTATCTCAAGGGCAAACCGCTGACTCTGGCCGAGCTGGCTGAGATCTCGGGCTCCAACCGCGACGAGGTGGAGCTGGGGCTGCTGACCCTGATGGCCGATTACGCCCACCGCACCACGGCCCTGGAAATTGTCCAAGACGGTCAGCGCTACAGCCTGCAACTGCGCGCCGGCCTGGCTGATCTGGTGCAGGATCTGCTGCCGGTGGATCTGTCCACGGCGGCGCTGCGCACCCTGGCGACGATCGCGCTCAAAAAGCGCATCCTGCAGTCAGAGCTGGTGGATCTGCGCGGTTCAGGTGCTTACGACCACATCAAGGAGCTGCTGGCCCAGGACTTCATCGAACGCAAGCGCCAAAGCGACGGCCGTTCCTACTGGCTGAGCCTGAGCGAGAAGTTTCACCGCACCTTCGCCGTCAAGGCCGACGAGCTGACGCCGTCACCCAAGCGGGCCGGCGATGCCTTGGACGAGCCACAAGGTCCAGTCGGCGTTTGACTAGCTTGTGCCTCAGACCAAGCCACCCACGACCAGACCATGGAGATCATCAGCCAGCTGCTGCCCGTGCTGGCCCGCACCCTGGAGATCTACTCGCTGATCCTGCTGGTGCGCGTGCTGCTCAGCTGGTTTCCGAATCTCGACTGGGGCAGCAATCCTGTGCTGGCCACGGTGAGCTCCATCACCGACCCCTATCTGAACGCGTTTCGGGGTCTGATTCCGCCGATCGGTGGCCTCGACCTCTCGGCGATCCTGGCATTTTTGGCCCTGCAATTGGTGCAGAACCTGCTGCTTGGAGCCAGCGCCAGCCTGGGGGGCTACGGCGCTTACGGGGTCTGATCAGCTGGGGTTGATCGCGATCAGCTCAGGTCGAGACCCTGCTCCAACGGCAGCAGCTCATCGTCATCGGAGGCGCGGGTTCGCACGGGAGCGGAGAACCCTCGCGCCTTGACATTGCGCACCTGCAGAGGGCCCGGCGTACCCATCGGCACCGCCAGGCGCAAGGCAAAGCTCGACGTGCCGGGTGGCACATCACCGATGGACCCAACCCGGGAGCGGTTCTGCAGCACCGGTTCACCGCTGGCATCGGTCACCACCGCAAACACGTCGGTATCGACCACGGGCTTGCGGCCAGGGTTGCGCACCTCACCGCTGAGCGCCCAGCACCCCGCCCCAGCAGGTCGCTTCAAGCCGCTCTGAGAGGCGGCATCAGTGGCGGGACAGGGTTCCAGCACCACGTTGGCCACGCTCAGATCGGCAGCCAACACCGGTGAGGGCAGCAGCACGCTGGACAGCGCCAGCAAAGCCGCCATCACCAGAGCTGGCAACGGGAGGCAGCGCCTGGCACTCCGACCTGTGCATCGCCCTGCTCTGCTCACCGCCGATCTCCACTGCCAGCAATCACGTTACGGGCTGCGCGACTGGCCAGTTTGTCGAGGTTGGCCTGGGCCACATCGGCCAGCTCCAGACCCAGTTCGCTGCATAGCTGGGCGACGTACCAGAGCACATCGCCGAGCTCGAGGCGAAGGTCATCGCGCACGGCTTCGTCAAAGGCCCCGTCTCGGTCGCGCAGCACCTTTTTGACCTTGTCGGCCACCTCGCCGGCTTCGCCGCACAGGCCCAGGGTTGGATAAATCGGATTGCTGCCCACCTGCGGGTAGCGCGCGGTGTCGCGGGCGCGGCTCTGGTAGCGCTGAAAGTCCAAGGGGAGCCAGGGCTTGAGGGGCCTGAATGGTAGTTTCAGCAATACCTTTGGCGTGCTCATGGCCAGGCCGGATCTCATGCGACGCACAAAGATCGTGGCCACAATCGGCCCAGCCACCGAATCGCCTGAACGCCTGCGCGAGCTGATCGAGGCAGGAGCAACCACCTTCAGGCTCAACTTTTCCCACGGGGACCACAGCGAGCACGCGGCGCGCATCGCCACCATCCGCCAGGTCTCCCAGCAGATGGGCGTCCATACCGGCATCCTGCAGGATCTGCAGGGTCCCAAGATCCGCCTGGGCCGCTTTGCCGGAGGTCCAATCACCCTGGCCAAAGGCGATCGCTTCAGCCTCACCTCAAGGGACGTGAGCTGCAACCAGGAGATCGCCACCGTCACCTACGACAAGCTCGCCGATGAGGTGACCCCAGGCAGCCGGATTCTGCTGGACGACGGTCGCGTCGAAATGCTCGTCGAAAGCGTCGACCAGCCGCAGCAGACCCTGCACTGCAGCGTGACCGTGGGCGGGGTTCTGTCCAACAACAAGGGGGTCAATTTCCCCGATGTGCAACTCTCGATTCGCGCGCTGACTGACAAAGATCGCGAGGATTTAGCCTTCGGTCTGGCCCAGGGCGTTGACTGGGTAGCCCTCAGCTTCGTGCGCAATCCGTCGGATCTTGAAGAGATCCACGCGCTGATTCGCAGTCACGGCCACCAGACTCCGGTTGTGGCCAAGATCGAAAAATTTGAAGCGATCGATCAGATCGATGCCATTTTGCCGCTGTGTGACGGCGTCATGGTGGCCCGTGGCGATCTCGGCGTTGAGATGCCCGCCGAAGAGGTGCCCCTGCTGCAAAAGGAGTTGATCCGCAAGGCCAACAGCCTCGGCATTCCGGTGATCACCGCCACCCAAATGCTCGACTCGATGGTGAGCTGCCCGCGGCCCACCCGCGCAGAGGTGAGCGACGTTGCCAACGCCATTCTCGATGGCACCGATGCGGTGATGCTCTCCAATGAGAGCGCCGTGGGTGACTACCCGGTTGAAGCGGTGGCAACCATGGCCACCATCGCCCAGCGCATCGAGCGCGACTACCCCCAGCGGGTGCTCGACAGCCACATGGCGACCACGATCCCCAATGCGATCTGTCAGGCGGTGAGCAGCATCGCCCGCAACATGAATGCTGCGGCAATCCTGCCGCTGACCAAGACGGGCTCAACCGCCCGCAACGTCAGCAAGTTCAGGCCCAGCACACCGATCCTGGCCATCACCAACGATGACCAAGTGGCGCGTCGTCTGGCTCTGATCTGGGGCGTCAACCCCCTTCTGGTGAGTGAGGAAGGCTCCTCAACGAGCACCTTCAGTTTGGCCATGGGAATGGCCAGGACCATGGGCTACCTCAACGACGGCGATCTGGTGGTGCAGACCGCCGGCACCCTCGCAGGGATCAGCGGCTCCACCGATTTCATCAAGGTGGGTGAGGTTGCGGCGATGTTGACCCAGGGTCAGGGCATCGGCAGCGGCCTGGTCAGCGGCCGCGTGCGCTTGGTCGACTCCGAGCGGGCGGCCGATGCGGTTCAATCTGGCGAAATCGTGGTCGTGCGCGACAGCAGTGATGCCTACCTGGAGGCACTGCGGCGGGCCAAAGCGGTGATCGTCGAGGTCAGCGGTCTGAACAGCCATGCCGCCCAGACGGTCGAGCGCCATGGCATCCCCGCCATCGTTGGCGTCAGCGATGCCATGGGGCAGCTCTGCCAGGGCGAGATCGTCACCTTGGATGTGCGCCATGGCGTCGTTCACCGCGGGGCCCGCAGCCACAATCCGGAAGCCAGCGGCTCCAATCTGTAGACAGCGAGAGCGTCTGCCATGTCAACGACCCCGGGCGGCCCTGCCGGGCTAAGGCCCCAACGGCTCCCCCTGGGCGAAACGGTGAGCATGGCGCTCAATACCCTCAGGGCCAACAGGCTGCGCAGCCTGTTGACCATGCTGGGCATTGTCATTGGCAACGCCTCG
>CAYFMB010000108.1:0-6780 GCA_964344095.1 uncultured Klebsiella sp. | reverse complement strand
TGAGCACCATGCCGTCTGGATCGAGCCGTTCCAGCAGCTCCAGCCCATCCTCGAAACAAGCCTGCGAGGCGAGGCTGCGGCGAATCGCGCGCCAGCCCTGGTGATCGCCGCGGCGCCGGCACTGCAGGGCCGCCAGCTGCAAGCCCCAGGCCAGACCGAGCGCCCACCAGTGGGCCCCGCCGCTGCTGCTCCAATGCAGGTGTGCATCGAGGCCACACATCGCAGGGGCCAGGGCATCGGGGAGCGCCTCGGGCCGTTGCTGGGGGTCCTGGTTCAACAGCTGGGTGAGGCCCTGATACGAAAAGCCGTAGCAGCCCAGACGACCGTTGCTGCCTGGTAGACCCCTGGCCCAGAGCACGGTTGCGGCACTGTCGCTGGCCTCCTGGGCAAAGCCGCCAAACACCCCACCCGAATCACCACAGCCGCGCACGTCCTGAACGACCACCACGAACCCCTGGGCGGCGTACCAGCTGGGGTGGGCATAGGTGGGCGTCGAGGCGATGGCCCTGCCGTAGGGCTGCCGCATCAACAGCACCGGCCAGCGCTGATCCCCGGCAGGTTGCCAGACCCGGGACACCAGTTCGGTGCCGTCAGCGCAGACCAGACACTGGTCAGACCAAACGACAGGGAGGCTCACTCAACGCACGTCGGGGCAATACAGACCGACCACATAGGTGAGCAACACTTCACTGTCAGCAGGCGTGAGGCCCTGCTGGGTCGAGACCATCGTGGTCACCCGCGATGACGTGAAACTGACGCCTTCGGTATTGAGCTGACGCAGCTGCCGGCACAACGCCTGACCACGGGCCGGGTTCTGCTTCACCGCATCGAGCAGGGTCGATTGCTGGGCCCGTACCGGCCACACCATGGACGCGGGAAGCAGGACCCCGAGCAGGGCCGCGCGCAAGCAGCGATCGAACAACGCTGAAGGCTGCATGGGCAGCGCCTGGGTGCACATGTCCATTGCAGACAGTCTGGGGTCACTCTGCAGCCTGGTGGTGACAGTTCGCGGGTCGACCGCAGCCGGCTCGATCACGCGAGGACCATCACGCGGACTCCACGACGTCACCGCTCTGCAGACTGAGCCGCACTTCGGCCAGCACGACGGGTTGCTCCAGGCCTGGCTCCAGCGACTCAACCCGGCGCAGGCGCACCGTGACCCAGCCATCAGGACTGGTGCGACCGCTACCGCGAATGTTGCGAGCCACCTGCTCCACGCTGGGGGCAAACGCTGCCGGCGGCAGCGTGGCCGGCGCTGCAGCAATCACCAGGTCGGCACCGTTGTCGAACACCACCGGCACGGGCACGGCGCCAGGGACCGCAATCCGGGGCCGGTAGCTGATCGCAAAGGCCACACAGGCGATCGCCAGCAGGGTGGTGAAGCTGGTCACACCGACCAGGCGAAAACGGATTCCCCAGCCCAGGCGGAAGCCGAGCAGCATCAGCACGAACAGCAAACCGCTGCCAATGCCGAGCCAACGGCCAGCCTCCAGCAGGATCGGGTCGGTGGGCATGGGCTGGGAGAGGCAGAACAAGCCCCTTATATTGCGCCGAACGCTGGCCCTGGAACGTCCTGGGAATCGTCCGCTTGCCCAGGTTCAGGCGCCCTCTGCTGATCGGTGCCGGTGCCATCGGTTGCACCGTTGTTGCGGCTGCGGCAGCCAACCGGGCCGCCGAACTGGCCTACGCCCACTGGCGAGCACCGCTGCAGCGCAGCCTCAGCACCACCCTGGGACAACCGGTACAGCTGGGTCCCTACGCGGGCCTGCGCCCCTGGGGCCTGATCGTGGGGCCAAGCCGCATCACACCCCAGGGCGACAGCCGCTCACGCGTCAGCATTGGCAGCCTGGAGCTGAAGCTCGCCCCGCTGGCGAGTCTGCGCCAGGGGCTGCTCGCCCTGGATCTGACGGTCCGCCAGGCCCGCGTCGAACTGCGGCCCAACCGCCGCGGCCAGTACTGGGTGCTGGGCCAGCGCCGTCAGGGATTGCCGCCGCCGCGCCTGGCCTTGCTGCTGCGGCTGAGCGACCCGGCCGAGGTGGAACTCAGCCCCAACCGCTCGCGCTGGCGCGTCAGCGGTGCGCTGCAGCTTCAACTGCGGCAACGGCGACTGGCCCTGCAGGCGTGGCTGCGTCCCCGCAACGAGCGTCCATCTGGCGCGCTGCAAACACGGCTCACGGGCGACTGGTCCCAGCGCCAGTGGCAGCTGGGTCTGAACCTGCAGCGGCTGGCCCTGGCCGACCTGAGCGGCCTGCTGCCAACCCGCGTGGCCCTGACGGTGCCAGGCCTGGCCTCAGGGCGGGTGGGCCTGCGCTGGCGCGCAGGGGCCCCCAGCTGCCAGGGTCAACTTGAAATCAGCGACCTGCTGTGGCGGCCGCAGCAACCTGAACGCCGGGGGCCAGGCACGGGCCTGGGAGCGGCGCGGCTGCGCTGCGAAGCGCAGACCCTGACGCTGGCACCCACGACCCTGCAGGTGGGCGCGTGGCAGGCCCGTGCCAGCGGCCACGCCCAGTGGCGCCCGGGCCGGGGGCTGCAGATCGCGGCGCTGGAGGTGAGTCGCGGCCCGTCGTGGATCCGCAGTCGCGGCTGGCTGGGCCGCTCGCTTGACCTGCAGAGCCGCTGGCGCCTGCGCCCCGTCGATCTGCCCGGTGGCAAGCGGTTGCCCGGCTGGCTGCAACAGACCCCGCTGCAGGGCGATCTGCAGACCACCGGCCCCTGGCGCCGGCCGCAGCTGGCGCTCACCGTGTCCCGCACCACCGACCCGTTGCTGGGCCCGTGGAGCGCATCGCTGCGCTGGCGTGACGGCATGCTGCGGCTGCTGGAGCTGCGCAGTGCCGCCTTGCAGGCCAGCGGCAGCTTGCCCCTGACGCTGGGGCGCCGGTTCCACTCTGGTGCGCTGCAGCTCGATCTGGCGCTGCGCAACTTTCCGCTGCAACGGCTGCAACCCCTGCTGGGAGCCCCTCTGCAGGGACAACTGCAGGCCAGCGGCAGGATCCAAGGGCCGCTGACGCGCCTGGTGCCCGAACTGCAGCTGCAGCTCGACACCCCGGCCGCTGGGCCGCTGCGACTGGCCGAGCGCTGGCAAGGGCAATGGCACGGTCAGCAGGGCGGCGGCGGGCTGCTCGAGCTCTGGGCCCTGGCCCCGGCGCCCGAAGCAACACTCAGCGCCCGGCTCAACCGCCGTTGGCTGCCGACCGAGGTGAGCCTCTGGCGCGGACAGGGCAAGCTGAACCTGCAGGGCAGCCCCAAGCAGTACCGCTGGCGGGCCGACAAGCTGCTGCTCGATGGGCTGATCGTGCGCCTAGGGGAACGCCCTCAGGCGATCGCCGGGGAGCTGAGCGGCAACGGCCTGCTGAATCTGCAACCGCTGAGCTTCAGCGGCAACGCCACCCTGCAGAACCCTCTGGTGCTGGGACTGCGGCTGCAGTCGGCCCATGTCAACGGCAGCTACCAGGCCCGGCGCTACGCCCTCAAGGCCGAACTTCAGCTCAAGGGGCAGGGACACGTCAGCGGCGAAGCCCAGGGCCGCTGGCACGGACCCTTTGCCCTGCGGGGCACGGTGCGCGGTCTCGAGGGCGACAGCCTGCGTCAACTGGCTGATCTGTGGCCTCTCTGGCACGGCGGCGGCCTCAAGCAAGCCGGTCGCGCCAAGGATCTGGGGTCACTGCTGATCGCAACCCTCGGCGAGAGCGTCGAGCAGCAGCTGGCAGCTCTGGAGCGTGCCCGCGCCGCGGCGGCCGGGCCCCGCCGGCGGCAGCCGCTGCAGCAGCTGCAAGCCCACCTCGATGCCGACATCAGCCTGCAGGGCCCGAGCCTGGCCCGGGCCAACCTCGAGCTGACCAGCACCGGCCATCTCTGGACGCGGACCCAGGACAGCGATCAGGCCCTAACCAGCGAACCCTTTGTGCTGCGGCTGCAGGGCCCACTGCAGGGCGGTCAGGGCAGTTTCAGCATCGCCCAGCTTCCGCTGGCCCTGCTGACCCTGCTGACCCCCGTGCCCGAGGGACTGCGGGGCTCGCTGGCGATCGAGGGCCGCTACCGGCTGGGACGCCGCAGCCCCGAACTGGCCCTGCAGCTCAGCAGCCAGCAGGCGCATTGGGGGGCAACCCCACTGACCCTGCAGCGGGGCTCGATTGCCCTTGCTGGCCCGATGCTCAAGATCGACCTGGCGCTCCATGCCGATGGCGCCCAGAGCAATGTCGAGCTGGCCGGGGTGCTGCCCCTCGACCCCAACAGTCGCAATCTGGAGCTCCGGCTGGCCAGCCGTGGCGATGGTCTGCGCTTCCTCACGGCTCTGGCCGAACCCGACCTGAGTTGGCAAAAGGGCAACCTGGACCTGCAGCTGCTGCTGCGCGGCAGCCTCAATGACCCGATCGCGAATGGCTTTCTGCGGGTGCAGAACGGTCAGCTTCGCGTGCTCAATCAAACCGTCGAGGCCCTGGATGCCACCGTCGTCTTTGACTTCGAGCAGCTGCTGGTGCAGCAGCTGAGCGCCAAGGTCGGTGCGCGCGGACGCCTCAGCGCGGCCGGACACCTGGGGCTGCTCGAGCCCTCCGGCAGCGAGCCTCCACTCGAAGTCGAGATCCGAACACTCCCCTTCAACCTGCCGCGCATCCAGGCCGTCGCCGACGGACGCCTGCAGCTGCGCGGCAGCTTGCGCAACCTGAAAATGGGTGGGGATCTGTCCATCGATCAGGGCAGCATCAATGCCCAGCCCGGCCGGTTGATGTCCGCCGCCCCGGGCAAAGGGCCCCAGACGCCGCGCAAGGGGGTGTCCCAGCTGCTGCAGGAACAGTGGGACTTCCAGAGCCCGCTGCTGCTGGTGGGCAGCGAGGTGGAGACCAACAGCAGCCAGCGGGTGCTGGAATCGGTGCCTCGCTTTGCCGCCCTGGGCTTTGACGGGTTAGCCGTCAAACTCGGCCCCAACCTCAAAATCGTGATTCCCAATGCCGCCACGTTCAAAACGGCAGGGGTTTTGCGGCTCAGCGGCAATCTGGATCCCAGCCTGCGGGCCCGCGGCGTGGTGCGCTTGCTGCAAGGCCGGCTCAACCTGTTCACCAGCAGCTTCAGCCTCGATCCCGAGGCGCCCAACGTGGCGATTTTTACCCCTGCGCTCGGGTTAATCCCTTACCTCGACATCGCCATGCGGACCCGGGTCTCCGACAACCTGGCGATGACCGGCCTGGGTCGCGCCGGCACACCGTCGGTTGCCGAAATCGAAGCCCAGGGGGGGCTCAATTCGCTCAGCCAATTGAACCTGGTGCGCATCACCGTGAGCGTGCAGGGGCCGGCCGACCGACTGGGCCGCAGCATTCGTCTGCGCAGCAGCCCGCCCATGCCCGAATCACGGCTGATCGCCCTGATCGGCGGCAACTCGCTCGCGGGCCTGAGCGGCAGCGGTGCCGGCGCCGCAATCGCCACCGTGGTCGGGCAGACACTGCTCTCACCAGTGCTGGGCGGCCTCAGTGATGCCTTTGGCCAGCGGCTCAGCTTCGCCCTCTACCCGACCTATGTGAACCCGAACGTCACCAACAGCGCGGTGCTCCGCTCACAGCGTCTGGCCCCCCAGCTGGTGCTGGGCTCGGAGATCGGCGTCGACATCACCGATCGTTTCAACGCCTCGGTGCTGGCCGCCCCCAACCGCTCAGACGTGCCGCCCCAGCTCAACCTCAACGTGCGCGCCAGCGACCTGATCACCATCCAAGGGGCCGTCGACACCCAGGGCGCCTGGCAGACCCAGCTGCAGTTGTTCTTCCGCTTCTGATGCCGGTGAACCCGATCGACAGATCCGCGCTGTCCAGCCCGGCGGAAGCCAACCGTGCCGGGTCCAGCCGTGAATTGATCGGCATCGACCTGGGCGGCACCGCCATCAAATTGGCGCGCTTCAGCCTGAAGGGTGAGCGGCTGGCTGAGCTGAGCGTCGACACACCGCACCCGGCCGTGCCCGGTGGGGTGTGCGTTGCCATCGCCGAGGCGGTGACCCGGCTCGACCCCGAGCGCCACGCCGATCGGGTCGGGATCGGCCACCCCGGCCCCGCTGATGCCAGCGGCCGCATCGCGCGCGTCGCCATCAACCTGCCGGGCTGGATCGACGTCCCCCTGGCGGATTGGCTCGAGCCGATGCTCGAGCGCAAGGTGACGTGTGGCAACGACGGCAACTGTGCCCTGCTGGGCGAAGCCCACAGCGGCGCGGCCCGTGACTTTCGCGATGTGCTGTTGCTGACCCTGGGCACGGGGGTGGGCGGCGGCGTGCTGCTGGGAGGGCGATTGTTCAGCGGCCATCGCGGCGCAGCGGCCGAACCGGGCCTGATTGGCGTCGACCCCGACGGCGAGCCCTGCAACAGCGGCAACCGCGGCTCGCTTGAGACGTTCTGCAGCATCCGCGGCCTGGCGCGGCTCAGCCCGCAGCCGGCCGACGAGCTGTGCCGCCTGGCCGACGCCGGCGATGCCGGCGCTCTCGCCGTTTGGCAGCGCTACGGCACCCTGCTGGGGACCGGCCTCACTTCACTGATCTATGTGCTGACCCCTGAGCTGATCCTGCTGGGCGGAGGCCTCAGCGGGGCCAGCCACCACTTTTTGCCGGCGGTGTGGGAGCAGGTGACCACCCGGGTGCAGGCCGCCAGCCGCGAGGGACTGCAGATCCGCCGGGCAGCCCTGGGCAACGGCGCCGGGCGCCTCGGGGCTGCGCTGCTGGCCGCCGAGCGTCTCTGAGACTTGGGATGATGGCCCGATGAGCACCACCGTTCCCGATCCCAGTCCCGAGCTGCTGCAACGGGCCGCCGC
>CAYFMB010000107.1:0-6780 GCA_964344095.1 uncultured Klebsiella sp. | reverse complement strand
GCCACGAAGTAACGCCAGGCGTTCTGCACGGCCGGGGTGGGTTGGCCGGCCAACCAGGCGGGTTGAGCCCAGCCGCCGCTGGGGGCCCAGGCGCTGCCGCGGCCGGCGGGGGCGCGGCGCGCCATCGTTTCGCGCCAGTAGCGGTCATAGCGGGGAGCCTGCTGGTTGAAGGGCATCGTGCCCACGGCTTGGCCGGCCAGCTTGCGTGAACGCTGGTAGGGAACCAGGTCGTCGCCAAAGTTGTCGCGGTACTCGGCCGAATCGAGCAGGGCATCGATGAAGCCGGGGAGGCCCTGCTCGGCGATCACGATGGACCAGGCGATGCGCTCGCTCTCGCCGTGAACCGGCCGGCCCAGCACCCGTCCGACCACTTGCTCGACGACCCGGTAGTTGCTGTTGCAGCGGTAAAAGTCGTTGCGGAACTTGTCCGACTTGAGCAGGGCGCGCACAAAGTCGCGCGTGCTGATCTGACCGGAGCGCAGCTGGGACTCCAGCACCGCATCGCGGTCCACCTTGAAGGCGTGGAAGAAGATCTGGCGATAGGCCTGCTCGATCAGCGCATCGGCGCTGGCGCGATCCAGGCTCTGGGCAACGCGGCCGTTCTGGCGGCTGGTCTCCTCACTGCCAACGAGGAAGCTGCTGACGCGGGCGTTGTTGGTCAGCGGGCGGGTGGCCAGAACCGGCAGGGCCATGGAGACAGGAATGCAACTGCCGGAAGTTATGCGCAGGGATCCTTTGCCCGGTTGCCCGCTTGCGAAAGCCTTAAGCAACGTCACAGCTCGCAATGGATCGCAACCTTTGGCAGCGGGACTGCGGGCTCTTAGCCTTGACCCATGGTTGAACCGATTCTCGACGTCAGCCACCTGAGCGTGCGCCGCGACGGCCATCTGGCTGTTGAGGACGTCAGCTTTGCCCTGACTGCCGAGACCGACACGGCCCTGGTGGGTCCCAACGGCGCCGGCAAGAGCAGCCTGGTGCAGGCCCTGCTGGGCCTGATTCCCCGTCAGGGCGGCAGCGTTCGCATTCTTGGCCATGCCCTCGGGTCTCGCGGCCAGCTCCCTGCTGCCGTGCGCGATCAGGTCGCCTATTTGCCTCAGCTGTTTGCGCCGCGCGAGCGCCTGCCCCTGAGCGTCGCCGAGTTTGTGGCCCTGGGCTGGACGTCACAACAGCTCCCTGGTCTGCGGGGATTGGCGCAGCGGCGCCAGCAACGGCGTGCAGCGGTGGCCGATGCCCTGGCCCTGTGCGGCTGCGCCAGCCTCGAGCGGCGGCTGCTCAGCGACCTCTCGGCCGGTCAGCTCAAGCGCGTGCTGCTGGCGTTCTGTGTGGTGCGCCCGCGCCGCCTGCTGGTGCTCGATGAGGCTCAGGCCGGTCTCGATGCGCAAGCGGCCGAGCAGTTTCATGGTCTGCTGTTTGACCTGCGCCGCAGCCAGGGCTGGACGATCCTGCAGGTCTCGCATGATCTCGACATGGTGCGCCGCAGCAGCGATCGGGTCTTGTGTCTCAACCGTTCGCTGCGTTGTGAGGGGGAACCCGAGCACGCCCTCAGCCCCGCCCAGCTCGAGCGTCTGTATGGCCGCGGCTTTGTGCCGTATCACCACCATCACCACCGGCCTCTGGTGCAGCCATGACGCCCGAGGCGGGCTCGCTGCTGGCGCTGCTGGCCCTGCCGTTCATGCAGCGCGCCCTGCTGGCCGGGCTGTTGAGTGGGGCCATGGGCGGGCTGCTGGGCAGCGTCGCCGTTCTGCGTCAGCTTGCCTTTTTTAGCGATGCCCTGGGGCATTCGGCCCTGCTGGGGCTCGCCCTGGGGGTGGTGCTGGGCCTGGATCCGAGCCTGGTGCTGATTCCCTTTGCGGTGCTGTTTGCCCTGCTGGTGAGCACCTTGGTGCAGCGCAGCCGGCTACCGGCCGATGCCCTGCTCAACATCATCTATTCGTCGTCGTTGGCGCTGGCGGTGCTGGTGCTCAGCCGCTTTCCCCGCTATGCGGGCAACCTGCAGAACCTGCTGTTCGGCGACATCCTCGGGGTTAGCAGCATCGATCTGATCTTGTTGGCGCTGCTGCTGGTGGGTGTGGTCGTGGTGCTGTGGATCAATCGGCGTGCCCAGATCCTGCTCAGCCTTGATGAACCCCTGGCCCGATCCCGCGGTGTGGCGGCCGAGGCCCAGCGCCTGCTGTTTGTGGTGCTGCTGGCCATGGTGGTGGCCCTGTCCATTCAGGCGGTCGGGGTGCTGCTGATCAGCGCCTTTGTGGTGATCCCGGCCAGTGCTGCACGGCTGCTGAGCCGCAGCTTTAGCGGCTACATCGTGCTCTCCAGTGCTTTGGGTGCGGGCGGGGCGGTGTTGGGTCTGCTGGCTTCGGCGGCGTTCAATCTGCCTTCGGGGCCTGCGGTGGTTCTGGTGCAGCTGCTGGGGTTTGGACTGGCCCTGGTGGTGTCTGCAGGCGGCCGCTCTGGCGCAGCAGCCACTGCAGCGTCCCCCGATCCCGGGGGCTGAGCTCCAGCACCGGCACACCGCCTGGGGTGGCTGCCATCGCATCGTTGGGCCGGTCGCTGTGGGCCCACAGCCCGAAGGCATGGCCCAGCTCGTGCAACGCAGTGGCCTGCATCGCCCGTTCAGGCCGCCCCGGGCTGAGCAGCACCTCGACGCGGGGTTCTGCCTGCCAACCACTGCCGCGATCGACGAGCAGCAGGTGCAGCACAGCGCGGCCGTTGCTGGCGCGGTTGCGGCCGTCGGCCAGGGGTTGCAGGGGGGGGCGCCGGCGCCAGAGACGGATCTGCGCCTGTTCGGGGCTGCTGACCTCGGTCAAGCTGAGCAGTGTGCTCCACGAATGCAGCGCGGCGGCGACAGCCCGTTGCCACTGCTGATCGCGCACAGCTGCCGCCGTACCGGCTTCGGCAGCCACGGGTTCAACCCAGATACACCAGTGATCGCGAACCGGCCAGCCTGCGGCTGTGGGCTTCAGCAAGTGGCGATAGTCGGCGCCACCGGTTTCAGGCTCGGCCGTTGGCATGGGTGGCGTTGGTGGCGGCTCCAACGGGGCGCTGGCCCTTGCGGTCGGGCACGGGGCTGGCTGGGTTTCTGTTGCCTGAACGGCGGTCACGGCGCCGAGCGCCAGCGCCAGGCCCAGCACCAGGCCCAGCATCAGGCTGCCGGCAGGCCGACACCCCGGGCCATCAGTGTGGCGAGCAGGGGGATGGCGGCAAAGCCGACCAATTCGATGTTGAGAATCCAGGCCAGCCGTTGGGCCAGCGCTTCGCTCACCTGGGGCAGTTCACCTTTGCGCAGTGGAATCGCCCAGAGGATGTAGGTGATGGTGGGGTAGAGCGAGAGACCTCCTACCGCCAGATAGAGGCCCACCTTCCACCAGAACAGGGGATTTTCGGTGTAGAAGGCACTGCCCTGGCCGAAATACAGCACCCTGGCGATGCCGCTGAGCAGCAGGGCCAGGGCGGCCATGCCATACACGACGTCGGTGATCACCATCAGGGTGGCCTCCTGCTTGCTCGGATTCGCCTTGATCAGGCGACGTTCCAGCACCAGCGCGCCAAAGCAGAGCATGAAGCTCAGGTAATGCACGTAGGCCACACCGGCCCGTTGCAGCACATCGGTCGGTATGGCGGCCAGCAGGGTCATGGAGCTGCGCGGAAGCGATCAGGCGCAGACCGTAGCTCCTGTGTCGCTTGGGCCGCCGTTCGTGGCGGCGGCTCAGCGCTGCTCGCTGCAGCCGTTGCGCTGAATGTGGCGGCAGCAAAAGAACGAACAAATCCTGTACTTAGGGAGTAAAGCTGAAAGTCGGAAGCTTTTCGGTGAGTTTTTTGTTGCGCCGATTTTGCCCTTAGGTTCGAATCAGTCTTCAGCCCCATCATGGCCAGCTCCTTGAGTGCCTATCTAGGAGAGATTGGTCGCCACCAACTGCTTACTCCCGAGCAGGAACTGACCCTTGGCCGCAAGGTGCAAGCGATGGTGGCCCTTCAGGAGCGCTGCACCCTGGCCGGTGGTCAGGGGCCAGCCTGCACCTACAGCGAACTCGAGCGCCGCACCCTGCGCCTGGGCGAGCGGGCCAAGAATCACATGATCACGGCCAATCTCAGGCTGGTGGTCAATCTGGCCAAGCGCTATCAGGGCAAAGGTCTCGATCTGCTCGATCTCATTCAGGAGGGCACCCTGGGGCTCACGCGCGCGGTCGAGAAATATGACCCCACCCGTGGACATCGGTTCAGTACTTATGCCTATTGGTGGATTCGTCAGGGTCTGAACCGTGCGCTCTCCACCCAAAGCCGCACGATTCGCATTCCCGTCAACGTCAACGAGAAGCTAACCAAGATTCGTGCGGCCAAAGCGCGTTACCTGCAATCCCATGGTTGTTTGCCCAACGCTGCCGCACTGGCCGATCTGCTGCATCTCAGCAAACCCGAGGTTGAGGAGTTGCTGACCTGTGAGCTGCGCAGTGTCACGGTCAGTCTTCAGGGCGTTGTGAAGTCCAAATCGGATCCCTCCGAGCTCGTCGATGTGCTGCCCTCCAGTGAATTGCCCCCCCTCGAGCGGGCCGAGCTGGCCGAGCGCATTTCGGTGGTGTGGGCCTTGTTGGAGCAGGCCTGCCTGACCCCGAAGGAGCGCACGGTGATCATGTTGCGCTTCGGTCTTGATGGCAGTCATGAATGGCGCACCCTGGCAGAGGTGGCTCGTCAGCTGGGCTGCAGTCGCGAATACTGCCGTCAGGTGGTGCAACGGGCTCTGCGCAAGTTGCGTCGGGCCGGCTTGGAGTCGGGTTTGGTGGGCGTCGACTGAGCGCTTAGCCTGAGTCCAGAACGCTGGTCGTTGCAGTGGCGAGCCTGGATGTCGAGGTGCTCGAGCGCACAGTGGTTGATGAACTGCTGCTGTTGCGTTTGCTCAACCGTGCCGGCCGCCTGGTGGCCCGCCCGGCGATCGAGTGTCTCGAGCTCCTGCGCGACCCGCAGACGCCGCCTCAGGCCAAACTCACGGTGCTGGCGGCGCTCACTTACCTGCTGGTGCCTCTCGATCTGATTCCCGATCTGTTGCCGGTCGCTGGATTCAGTGATGACCTGGTGGCGTTGACCACGTTGCTGGGCATCTGCTGGCGGCATCGCACGCCTGAACTGCAGCAGCGCGTGCAGCGCCGTCTCGAGCGTTGGTTCCCGCAGGGGCGCTGAGGTCCATGGCTTCCCTGACGCCTGACCAGCTCGACGATCTGCAGTCCTTTCTCAAGGACTGGCTGCGCCATGCCGGCCGCACCCAGGCTGATCTGCGCCGCGCCCTGCGTCTGCCCTCGGTGCGCATGCCCGTGCTGCTGGAGGCCCTGAACCGCACCTACAGCCAGGGTGGTCTGGCCGAGCTCGTCAACCAGCTCTGCGCGATCGAGGCCGACTGGCACCGCGAGGATCAGGCCGATCTGCTGCAGGGGTTGGAACCCGGCACCACGGCGGCCACGGCGGCAGGAAGCTCGCTCGAGCAGCTGGATTTGTTGTTGCAGGAGATCAGGTTGGAGCAGTCGGCCGAGCTCGCCACACCGGAGAGCTCGCCATAGTGGGTCCAGCTGAATCTCTAGAGCTGATGCTGCAGCGGCTTCCACTGATGACTTTTGCAGCCGGGGTGGTGCTGCTCACTCCTGCCGTGCTGCGCCTGCCAGCTTCAGCTCAGGTGCAGCAATACATGCTGGGACCGGGCAGCAACGTGGGCAACAAGACCAAGGTCGAGCCCAAGAACTGCGTGACCAAACCTGATGGTTCGATCACCTGCGACACCCAGATCGTCAATCCTCCGGGTGACACGCCGGCCAAGCCCTCCTACACCCCGTTTGGCAATTGAAGCGGCTGCGCGCGCTGCTGTTGTCTGACAACAGCTACCTCGCCCTGATCGACGGCTCCGAACGGTTGCTGGCCAAGGTTCTCGCCCTGGTGCTGCTGGTGGTCATGGTCGTGGCCACCGGACAGCTCATCAACCATGTGGTCTGGGCGTTCTTGACGCCCAAAACCGCCTGGATGGGCGAGAGCCTGACCAGAGTTCTGGGTGATCTGCTCAACCTGCTGATCGCGGTCGAGGTCCTGCAGAACATCACGTCGTATCTGCGCCGTCACGTGGTGCAGATCGAGCTGGTGCTGATCACGGCGATCACGGCTGTCGCGCGAAAAGTGATCGTGCTGCCCCCGGGCGCCGAGAGCAAACCGCTGCTGCTGGCCGGTCTGGGTGTGGCCGCCCTAGCCCTGACGGCGTCCTACTGGCTGGTGCGCCATGTCAACCGTCGGCCGCGTCCCAGAACAGGGCCAGCCAAACGGTTCCTGGCGCCGGATCCGTAGCCTCGACCCGGTGCCTGCGGCCTGCGCTGATCAGCAGCTGATCACCGCGGCTCAAGGCCCGCGGCGCTGGTTCATCGGCAAAGCGCACCAGGGCGCTGCCCTGCAGCAGGGTCACCCATTCGTGCTCGGCCTGGTCGTACCAGAAGCCCGCGGGGCTTGCTGCCCCATGGGAGTGAATGCGCTCCAGGCGCCAATGGGGCGTCTGCAGCAGCACCTCGCTCTGCTCCTGGCCCGGGGCAGGCAGTGCTTGGTTGAGCAGGTTGCCGGCGCCTGGTTCGACGGCGTCGCCCTCCCCCCAGCGTTTGCCGATCTCAAAGCCGCGGCTGCGGGCCAGCTCCACGACGCCGTGGTGGCTGCTGCAGTCGCGCAGGGCCTGGCGCAGCTCGGGGTCGGCTTCGCTGAGGGCCACAAAAGCATTGAGCTGGCGCACCTTGTCGAGAAACTGCTGCAGCTGGGCTTCAGCCATGG
>CAYFMB010000106.1:0-6805 GCA_964344095.1 uncultured Klebsiella sp. | reverse complement strand
GCCTGCTGGCCGAGGCGGCCCGTTTCGCCGATGCCGACATGGGTTCGATGGCCCGGCAGATCAGCGAGATCCGTACCCTGCTGGCGACCGGCGGCACCAAAAAGGCCCCCACGCCGGCCGAGCACAGCTTCACCCCACGCGAAGCCTCGGTGCTGCAGCTGGTGGCCGAAGGGTTGATGAACAAGGAGATCGCCCGCCGGCTCGAGACCTCGATCCGCAACGTCGAAAAGTATGTGAGCCGCCTGTTCATCAAAACCGGCACCGCCAGCCGCACCGAACTGGTGCGCTACGCCCTCGAGCACGGGCTGGTCGACTGAGCCGGTTGGCTGACGCGCCGCCCCAGTGGCTGCCGGCCGCGTGCAACGACGGTTGGGCTTATTGCGATCGCATCAGCCCAGGCGACCTCGCCATGGCGGTCACGGGTGGCGGCACTGAAGCCGCCATCGCCCGTTGGTACGCGGCGCGCTACCCCCATTCGGATGCAGCGGTGTGGCGACAACGGCTCGCCGCCGGGCAGATCTGGCGCAACGGCCAGCAGCTCTGGGGCGATGGGCCGCTCGCAGCCGGCGACCGGTTGGTCTGGCATCGCCCCCCCTGGCAGGAGGCCGCCGTGCCGGTGCTGCCCAGCCCCTTGTTCGACGATGGCGACCTGGTGGTGTTCAACAAACCCAGTGGCCTGCCGGTGTTGCCGGCGGGCGGTTGGTTGCGCCACACCGTGCTGGGCCAGCTCGAGGCCCAGGTGGCGGCTGGGGCCTTCGACGCCACCGCTGGCCAACCCCGGCCGGTGCATCGCCTTGGGCGCTTCACCTCGGGCCTCCTGGTTTGTGCCCGCTCCCGCGAGACCCGCGCCTGGCTGAGCGCCCAGCTGCGCGACAGCACGGCTGCAGCGGGAGCCTCAGCTGCGCTCGACGCCCTGCACCAACACGCTCATCCGCTGGAGTGTGTTGTCAGGGGTTGCACCAAGGTCTACCGGGCGCTGCTGCAGCCACCCCAGAGCGGGTCGCCCCTGAGGGCGCTGGGGCTCGGCCAGAGCCTCATGGTCGACACCTGCATTGGCCGCAAGGCCCATCCACGCCTGGGCACCATCTGGTGTGCTGCCCCCGCTGATGCGGCAGCCCTGCCAGCCCGCAGCCAGTTCACCCTGCTGGCGGTGCGCCCGCAGGCCTGGTTGGTCGAGGTGGCGATCGCCACGGGCCGGCCGCATCAGATCCGCATTCATGCGGCTGCCGCCGGCGCCCCGCTGCTGGGTGATCCGCTGTATGGGCCCGGCGGGCTGGCCCGGGCCGAGGCGTTGCCCGGCGATGGTGGCTATCACTTGCATGCCCAGCGGTTGCAGTTGCTTCAGCCCGATGGCCGCTGGCTGGAGCTGCAGGCCCCGTTGCCGCCGGTGTTCGAGGCTGACGGAGCCTGATCCCTGCATCCATCGCCCCCCGCACACCCGCCCGCGCTGTCATGGCTGAATCACTGCAACCCGTTGAGATCTGGCTGCAGCCCCGCGGCAGCCGCAACCAGGTGGTGGGCGTGCGCGATCAGGCCATCGTGATCAAGCTGCAGGCCCCACCGGTCGATGGTGCGGCCAATGCCGCATTGCTGCGCTTCGTCGCTGCCCGTCTGGCCGTGCCGGTCAGCGCTGTTGAACTGCTGCGCGGTCCAACCAGCCGGCGCAAGCAGATCGGGGTCCATGGCTGGTCAGCAGCCGCTGTGCGGCAGGCCCTGCTGGGACCTGCGCCTGACTCTGCCCTGTCGCAGTGAGCACCGGGCAGGGCCTTTCAGTCAGCAGGGGCACGCGTAACGGGTCCCTAAATCTGTTTCAGGGAGTCGGTCTTGTCCTTGAAGTCACTCAACAGCAGCTGCAGGTAGGTGACTTTGCGGAGTTTGATGTTGGCATGCAACGACATGCCGACCTGCAACGGCAGAGACTTGCCTGATTTGAGCTTGAGCTGCTGGGAACTCAACTGAACCTCGACGGGGTAGCGATAGCTCGGCTTGCGCTCATCAGGAGGCAGAGCGTCGGAACCGATGCGCTGGAGCACGCCTTGAACGACGCCAAAATCACTGGCGGGGAAAGAGTCGATGCTGAGATCAACCTTCTGGCCAACGCGCACAAAACCGATTTTTGAGCTGTCAACCTCGACTTTGGCCTTGAGTGCGTTGAACGGCACGATTTTCATCACCGGTTCGCTGCCTTGACCGACAAACCCGGGGCCGGTTGGCTTCAGGTCGAACACCACACCGTTCACGGGAGAGGTGATGGCCTGATAGCGATTGCTGACTCTGGATTCGGTCAGGCGTGCGCTCAGCTCGGCGATTTCAGCGTTGAGAGCCTGAATCTGTTGATTCAGTTGGGCACTTTGACGCTGGCGATCGGCCAGGGTTGTGGTCACACGACTTTCACTTTCATGCAGCTTGCTTTTCTGCTCGAGCACCTGCAGTTCGGCTGCAGCTCCTGTTGCTGCCAGTTTTTCAAGGCGGTGCAGGATCAAGCTGTCCACATCGAGTCGTTGCCGGGCGAGAAGCAGTTCAGCGGTGTTGGCATCGAGCAGGCGGGCAAGCTCGATTTTCTTGAGCGCCACTTCTTGGGTTTTGGCTGCCAGTGACGCACGCAGGCCTTTCTCGCGATCACTGCTGGCTTCGCTGTCGAGTCGCAGCAGCACCTGACCCTTGGTCACCTTCTGCCCTTCGCGCACGAGCATCTGTTTGAGTACACCGCCCTGGGGCATCTGCACCGTTTTGACGTCGCCGATCGGCTCAAGCTTGCCTGGAGCCATCACGACTTCGTCGGTTTTGGCCAGGGCCAGCCACAACACGCCAAAGCCAGTGGTGCCGATCATCATCCAGATGATCACGCGCATCAGCGTCGGCGATTGCTCGAGAACGATCTTTTCCGGTTTGGATTGCACACTGCGTTCCAGCAGGTTCTGCGCCCGGCGAAACAGCTGTCTGGGAGAGGCAAGATTGCTCATCAGCTGGCCTCCTGCTGGCGGTACAGGGCGAAATAGCGACCCTTCAAAGCCATCAGCTGATCATGGGTTCCCGTTTCGACGATGGACCCCTGATGCATCACCACAATCACGTCGGCGCGACGGATCGTGGAGAGGCGATGGGTGATGAAGAACACCGTGCAGTGCTCCAAGTTGGCCAGCAGGTTGTCGCAGACCCGTCGCTCGGTTTCGTAGTCGAGTGCACTGGTCGCTTCGTCGAGAATCAGCAACCTCGGTTTCAGCAGCAGGGTTCGAGCCAGGGTGATGCGCTGCTTTTGTCCCCCCGACAGCCCTGAGCCCCGTTCGCCCACGTCGCTGCTGTAGCCGGCAGGCAGTTCCATGATGAAATCATGGGCACAGGCGAGTCTGGCCGCGTTGACGATGTCGTCATTGCTGGCATCAGGATCGCCCAGTGCAATGTTTTCGGCCACGCTGCCGCTGAACAGCAAGGGCTCCTGCGGCACGATGCCAATTTGACGGCGCAGCGAGTAAAGCTCAACTTTGGCGATGTCGTAGCCATCGACCAAAATTCTGCCTTCATTGGGGGCATAAAGCCTCGACAGCATTTTGGTCAGGGTGCTTTTGCCGCTACCGCTCTGGCCGACCACACCAACGAAGGTGCCAGCAGGAACGTTTAAGTTGATGTCGTTGAGAACGGGTGGTTGGTTGGCAACGAAGCTGAACTTGACCCGCTCAAACTTGACCTGCCCATCGATGGGGGGCAGCGGAATGTTGCGCTTGTCCAGTTCGTTGGACTCTTCGGGTGTGTCGACAACATCGGCAAGACGCTCAAACGAAACCTTGAGCTCCTGAATGTTCTGCCAAATGGTTGAGAGTCTCAGCAGCGGTTGGGTCACGTAGCCTGCAATGATGCGGAATGCGATCAGCTGACCGAGGCTGATTTCGCTCTTGAGCACCAAGGTGGCGCCGACCCACAGCACCAGGAGCTGTGAGATTTTTTGCAAGACCTGACTGGTTTCCGTCAGGGCCGTACCAGTGATCGTCTTCTCAAAGGTTCGCGCAATGTATTTGGCATAGAAGTCCTGCCACTTCCAGCGGCTGATCATCTCGATGTTCTGCGCTTTCACCGTTTGGATGGCGGTCAGCACTTCGACGAGGTGACTCTGGGTTTGGGCGTTTTCCTGAGCGGCATCGCGGTACTGACGGCGGAATAGCGGAGCGCCCAGCAGCGTCAGGCCGATCTGGATCGGAAGAACACCAAGAGCAATCAGCGTCAGCAGCCAGCTGTACATCACCATGACGATGATGTACACCACAGACAGGGCCGCATCGAGCACGGTGCTGAGCGCCTGTCCGGTGAGAAAGTTTCTGATTTTTTCGAGCTCGGCGATGCGGCTGCCAAGTTCACCGACCGGACGTTTGTCGAAGTAGTTGAGAGGCAGGCGCAGCAGGTGGTCGATCACCTCCGCACCCAGGCGTAGATCGATGCGGTTGCTGGTGTCGGTGAACAGAAACGTGCGCAGCGATCCCAGCACCCCTTCCATGATGGTGACCACCACCAAGGCAATGCCGAGCACCTGAAGCGTGTCCATGCTGCGCTGGCTGATCACTTTGTCGATCACCACCTGAATCAACAGGGGGCCGGCGAGGCTGAACAGCTGCACCACAAAGGAGGCGAGCAGCACCTGGATCAACACGCCGCGATACCGCTTGATCGCAGGAATGAACCAGCTGGGACCAAAGCGCTTTTCGGGGGTGTCCGAGGTGCGCTCGGCCATCAACAGCATGATCCCGTCGGGATAGTGCTCAGCGACCTGTTCGATCGTCAGCTGCACTTCCCCATCGCGTGGGGAGGCCAGCAACAGGCCGGCGGCGTTGCTGGCCCTGACCACGGCAAATCCGTCCTTCCAGGGCACCAGCGAAGGCGTCTTGAGACGGTTGCCCATGGCGGCAGGCACCGTGGCGGCGCTCACATGCAGACCGAGCAGAGCGGCCAGGTTGCCGCACAGCTGCAAATCGGGAGTCTTGCCGCGGCGCAGCACATCGCGCAGGATCTTTTCAATGCTGTCCTGGCGGACGGGCAGCTCGAGTTCGGCGGCCAGCATCTGCAGACAGGCCAGGGTCTCATCGATGGGTCCCTGGCCGCGAATCAGCTTGAAGCGCTGGCGTTCGCTCAGGCTTTTCTGGCCCAGATCCAGGCTTGAGGCCAGGGCTGTGCCGGCGGTGATGCTGCGCGGCCCTGCGCTGGCCAGGGCTGCTGTCGCGGCTGTGTTGTTGCCTTGGCTCGGCTCGAGGGAACCGCCCAGGCGCAGGCTCAGCAGGCGCGGCGGCAGGGGCGGTCGGCTGCTGGGCCAGGCAGCATCGCTTGGAATCGACTGGCCGTAGACGTAGTCGTCGAGGTTGAAGCTTGCCGCCAGCACATGGCCGTTGCCGCTGTGTTGAGACCAGCTCTCCTGGCTGATCACGCTGGCGATGCTCGGATCGTTGAGCCGCTTGAGCAGCGAGGCTCCGGCGTCGGGTCCATGCAGGTGCTTGAGCAGCAGAGGCAGCAGCTCGGCTTTGAAGGGTTGGCTGCAGGCTTGCCGGTAGAAGCCCGGATCGCTGATCAGGCGCACGGCCAGTTCGTCATCGATGGCCGCGGCGATGACCGGCTCAGAAGCAGCGACCTCTTCGCAGGCGCCGGCACGCAGCAGCGAGGCCAGGCCGATCCAGCTGCCGGGCCCCAGTTTTTCGACGGTGATCAGGCGCTGATCAATGTGGCCCAACAAACGAGCCGAGCCTTCGAGAATCAACAGGACTTCGGCCGGAATGGCTTCGTCGCGGGCCAGGTTCTGGCCGATCCCGAAGTGCCGCAACTTGACCTTGCGCAGCACCTCGTGACGCAGCTCTTCGGCCAGCTCGGACAGGGCCGGATTCGAACCCAACAGGTCCAGTTCGGTCGAATTCGTCATGCGTCCAGGCGTGAGCTCAGCAGTTGCAGTTGCCTTCGAATCTCATTCTGGAGCCAGTCATCGAAGAGTTCTCTGGACATCGCTAAACGGATGTCTTCGTTAAAGGTCGCCGGTGTCACGCTCTCGACGCGCACGACCAGCCACCAGTCTTCGACTTGAAAGGGTTCAATCACGTGCCCGGGTGCGCTGCTGCGTAGGCGCTCCACCAGGTTGGGATGGCCCTGGGTCAGAGGCACGGGACCAACAATTCCGCGGGTCTGTTGTTCAGGGCCCTCGCTGTAGCGTTGAGCCAATTCAGCAAAATCAGATTCTTCTTCGAGAATTTTGAGGTAGAGCTCGCGCGCCAGGCCCGCATCCTTGAGGCGAATCAGGCTGTAGACAACCTGATCCAATTTGTCTTTGCGCTTTAAGAAGTGGGCTTCGGCCTTGGGGCTGAATTGATCGAGCCAGAGCTTCTGCATTCTGGCGGGCAGAAGGAAAATGCGCTCGAGCGAATCTGGTGTTAATCGATTGAGTTTGCAATAGGCCTCGACGTCTTCAGGTGATTCGAAACCGTTTTGTTCGACAAAGTATTGAAAACAGGCTTGTTTGTCCTCATCGCTCAACGCGATGGAATCGGTGAGCTTTTGCAAAATATTGGCTTGGATCGCTTCCTGGAGAAGGCGGTGTTCGGCGAGCCAGGTGAGTGTCTCTGGCGACAGGTCGGGTGGGTTGAGCGACTCAAGCATGGGCTGGGACTGGAGCTTGTCTCCTGTGATTCGTTCTCTTCGGAGTCATCGCCCCGGCGTCCATGGTTGGACGTCGCCATCATTGGCTTCAGGTGATTCTAGTTCGCCTGTCGCAGTTGACACTGTCTCAGGCGCGCTCAAATGCGATCAACCGTGAGAAATAAAAGGGGGCCTTGTTGAGGCT
>CAYFMB010000105.1:0-6839 GCA_964344095.1 uncultured Klebsiella sp. | reverse complement strand
GCGACGATCCGCTGCAGGCGCGCGAGCAGGTGCGCCAGCTCGTGCGCGCCGCCCATCAAGCCGGGCTTGAGGTGTTGCTCGATGTTGTCTACAACCACACGACCGAGGGGAACCAGGCGGGGCCCACCCTGAGCTGGCGGGGTTTTGGTGATCGCCTTTATTACCAGCAGAACAGTCGTGGCGACTACCTCGACGTGAGCGGTTGCGGCAACACCATCGCCGCCAACCGGCCCCTGGTGCGCCGCCTGATTCTCGAATCGCTGCGCTGCTGGGCGGTCGAACTCGGCATCGACGGCTTCCGCTTCGACCTGGGCATCGCCCTGAGCCGCGGTGAAGAGCTGGCGCCGCTCGAGCACCCGCCGTTGTTTGAAGCGATGGAGGCCGATCCCGATCTGGCCGACCTCAAGCTGATCAGCGAACCCTGGGACTGCGGCGGGCTGTACAAGCTCGCCGACTTTCCAGCGCGGCGTGTCGCCCCCTGGAACGGTCGCTGGCGCGACGATGTGCGGCGCTTCTGGAAAGGTGATGAAAAGACCTGCTGGACCCTGGGCCAACGGCTCAGCGGCAGTCCCGATCTGTTTCATGGCCGCAACCACCACAGCGGCGCCTGCATCACCTTTCTGACCGCGCACGACGGCTTCACCCTGGCCGATCTGGTCAGTTACAACCAGAAGCACAATCTTGCCAACGGCGAGGACAACCGCGACGGCGACAACCACAACAACAGCTGGAACCACGGCGTCGAAGGCCCCAGCAGCGACCACGCGATCAGCACCCTGCGCAACCGCCAGCTGCGCAACCTGCTGGCGACCCTGCTGCTCTCACCCGGCGTGCCGATGCTGCTCATGGGTGACGAAGTACGCCGCAGCCAGGGGGGCAACAACAACACCTGGTGCCAGAACAATCCGCTGGGCTGGATGCATTGGCAACCGGACGCCGGCGATCAGGCCCTGCACACCTACCTGCAACGCCTGATCACCCTGCGCCACCGTCTGGCGCCCCTGCTCAACCCCGATCACCCCTGCCCCCACTGGCACGGTGTCGAGCTCAACAAACCCGACTGGGCCTCCTGGTCCCACACCCTGGCCTGGAGTTTGCACGGCCCGGGCGGTCAGGCGCTGCTGTGGTGTGGCATGAACGCCTACAGCAAGGCGATGCACTTTGATCTGCCCCCCTCGGCCGAGGGCTGGCTGCGCCTGATCGACACGGGCCTGCCCCCCGGCGAGGATCTGCCCGAGCAGCCCAGTCGCTGGGAACCGCCAGGCGCTCCCCTGGAGAGCCGCAGCCTGATGCTGTTGGTCGTTCCTGGGTTGCTGTAAGCAGCGCTCAGTCGAGCCTCAATTGAGCGGTTGATCGTCCCGCAGGCCGCCGATCAGCTGCTCGACCAGCAGCTTGAGCAGCAGTGACACCAACGCGACACCGCCGAGCACCAGAGCGGCGCCATAGGCCAGTTCGGTCTGGTATTGCTTGTAGGCGTCTTCGACAAACAAAGGCAGGGTCTGGGTTTGACCGGCGATGTTGCCGCTGACCACCGACACGGCGCCAAACTCACCCAAAGCCCTCGCCGTGGTGAGAATCAGGCCATAAAGCACGGCCCAGCGCACCGACGGCAGGGTGACCTTCCAGAACACCTGCCAGTTGCTAGCCCCCAGGGTGCGGGCAGCTTCTTCCTGATCCCAACCCTCTTCTTCGAGCAGGGGAATCACTTCCCGCGCCATAAACGGGAAGGTCACAATGATCGTGGCCATGGCCATACCAGGCCAGGAAAAGAGGATCTTCCAGCCCAGGCTGTTAACCACCGGCGCCAGCAACCCGTTGGTGGGGCTGTAGAGCAGCACCAGCATCAGGCCCACCACCACCGGCGAAATCGAAAACGGCAGGTCGATGATGCTCAGCAGCAGCGCTTTGCCCGGAAACTGACGCCGGGCGATGGCGGTGGCTGCCGCCAAACCAAAGATCGTGTTGGCCGGAACGGCAATCAGCGTCATCAAGAGCGTCATCTTGACCGCTGAGATCAGTTCTTCCGATTTGAAGGTCTCGAGGAATGGCGCCAGGCCCTTACTCAGGGCCCCCACCACCACCTCAAGGGCCGGCAGCAAGATGATCACGCCCACATAGAGAAAGGCGATCAGGGGGATCAGGCTCGACGCCTTGAACCCACGCATGGATTGTTTGAATGAACGCAGCAGGCGCTTCATGGCTCAGGCGCTGGTGGTGGGGTTGGCTTCCCAGTGGCGGCCCCAGACCTGCAGGCCATTGATCACCAGCAGGCTCACCAGGGAAAAGGCGAGCATGACCATGCCAATCACCGTGGCCGAAGCAAAGTCGTACTCCTCGAGCTTCTGAATGATCAGGGTGGGGGTGATTAGGTCCTTGAAGGGCACGTTGGAGGAGATCATCACCACCGAGCCGTATTCGCCGACGGCGCGGCTGTAGCCCTGGGCCACGCCCGAAAGAATCGCGGGCATCAGCTGGGGCAGCACTACTTTGATCAGGGTTTGGCGAGGGCTGGCGCCCAGACACCAGGCTGCTTCCTCCTGATCCATGTCAAGCGCTTCGAGCACAGGCTCGACGCTGCGCACCACGAAGGGCAGGGAGATAAACACCATGGCAATAGCAACCCCCAGCCAGGTGAATGAGACCTTGAGACCGAACAGGGCCTCGAGCGGCGCGCCCAGCCAACCATTGGTGCTGTAGATCGAGGCCAGTGCCAGGCCAGCCACCGCGGTGGGCAGGGCAAAGGGCAGGTCGATCAGGGCATGCAACAGGCGCCGCCCCGGGAAGCGGCAGCGCACCAGCGCCCAGGCGATCACCACCCCAAACACGCCATTGAGCAGGGCTGCCAGCAGTGACAGGCCAAAGCTCATTTTGTAGGTCGCCAATGCCTCCGGTGTGGTGGCCAGCGCCCAGAACTGCTGCGGGCCCACGGCTGAGGCCTTGAGCGCCATGCCCCCCAGCGGCAAAAACAGCACCAACGCCAGGTAGAGCCAGGTGATGCGCCAGGACCAACTGAGTCGCAACCAACCGGGCAGCTCAACCCTGGCGCGCCGCCTTGAGGCCGTCGACAGCATCGACCAATCCGCAATCCGATGAAGACCGTATCACCGATCAGAGAATCATTGTCCGGTAGGCCGGTGGGGAATCGTTGTTTTGCTTTATGCTCGCGTCAACCCCCGTGTTGGCGTCGTCATGGGCATCCGCGTTGCCGGTGTGAGCAAGGAATTCGGCAGCTTCAAGGCGGTCGACGACGTCAGCCTCGATGTCGACAGCGGCTCCCTGGTGGCCCTGCTGGGCCCCAGCGGCTCGGGCAAGAGCACCCTGCTGCGCCTCATCGCCGGCCTCGAGGAGGCCGACAGCGGTCGCATCTGGATCACCGGCGAAGAAGCCACCACCCGCTCGGTGCAAGAGCGCGAGGTGGGTTTTGTGTTTCAGCACTTTGCCCTGTTCAAGCACCGCAGCGTGCGCCAGAACGTGGGCTTTGGCCTCGAGCTGCGCGGCTGGAAGCACGACGCCATTCGCCGCCGCGTCGACGAATTGCTCGAGCTGGTGCAGCTGCAGGGCTTCGGCAACCGTTACCCGTCACAACTCTCGGGTGGTCAGCGACAGCGTGTGGCCCTGGCCCGGGCTCTGGCGGTGCAGCCCAGGGTGCTGCTGCTCGATGAACCCTTCAGCGCCCTCGACGCCAAGGTGCGCAAGGAACTGCGCGCCTGGCTGCGCAACCTGCACGACGAGATGCACGTCACCACGGTGATCGTCACCCACGACCAGGAAGAGGCGATGGAGGTCGCCGATCGCATCGTGGTGATGAACCACGGCCGCATCGAGCAGATCGGCACACCGGCTGAGATCTACGACACGCCGGCGACGCCCTTTGTGATGAGCTTTGTCGGCGCGGTCAACGTGCTGCCTCAGGGGGCCATCCAGGTGGCCGGCAACCGCTCGGGCCAGACCGCTAGCGATGCCCAGCTGTTCTTCAGACCCCACGATGTGGAGGTGTTCAGCGAGCCTCAGCCCGGCACCGTCGAAGCCCAGCTCAAACGGCTGAGCCATCTGGGCCGCGACCTGCAGGCCGAACTGGTGCTCAACAATGGTGAGGTGATCATGGCCCAGATCCCCCGCGACCAGATGGCCTTTGGCAGTGTCGAAGCAGGCAGCCGGTTGTACGTCAGAAGCCGCGAAGCCGTTGCCTTTGTGCCCGACTATTCGATCTAATCGATCACCGGTTGCGCCAGGTTGTTGCCCGGCCTCCATGGAGATCCCAGGTGACTGCAGGCAAGCAACCCTCATGCAGACGCCAGCTCATACCGACAGGAAAACCGCAGGCGCTCAACCGTCGACACGTCAACGCAACACCCGAGAGAGCCAACGGTTTTTGAGGCACACAACAACACTGACCTGTGCGGAAAGCCAGGAGCTCAGATGTAAAACATCGGCAGGGGCTGCTGGAGACGCTCCCGCTCCTGCAGCAGTTCGGCCAGGGTCATCCCCGCCAGAACCGTGGTCCTGGCCTGCTCGGCCCGCTGAGCCAAACCCTTGAGGGCCACAAAGGCAGGGTCTTCGCGGTTCCCCTGACGATCGCTGCGGGATTCCCCCTCCAGGCAGGCCTCCACCTCAGCGATCGAGATCTGTTCTGGCGCCCGGGTCAGCTGAAAACCGCCATGGGGACCGCGCACGCTCTTGAGATAGCCGGCCTTGCGCAGGGCGGTGAGCATCTGTTCGAGATACCGCTCGGGAATGCCATGGGTGCGCCCGATTTCGCGCGTCTGCAACAACTCACCGGTGACCTGGGCAGCGGCCAGATCCAGCAGGGCCACAAGCCCATATTCGGTTTTGGCGCTAAATCCCATCTTGCTGCCGGCCAACCGGCCCATTCTGCCAGATAAACAACGGCAAATGAGTCGGGAATACCCGCAACACGTTGCGCCCACCAGCGCCTCACTGGGCAACGCCAAGAATAAGCCCATTCCCAACCGGCAAACCGTGTTAAACTGGCTTCAGTTCTGTCTCGCGCCTGATGAACCGTCGCTCCCAGCGCCTGAGCGCCCTGCTGGCCGCAGGCTCTCTGTTCTGCCTTGCAGCCTGCAGCCAGAAGCAGACGTCGACAGGAGCCAAGGGCGAGCAGGAGCTGCTGTTGGTGAGCTATGCCGTGACCAAAGGGGCTTACGACCGCATCCTTCCGCAATTTGTCGCCGACTGGAAAGCCAAAACCGGTCAGACCCTGCGCATTCACACGAGCTACGGCGGCAGCGGCAGCCAGACCCGCGCCGTGATCGACGGCCTGGAGGCTGACGTTGTGACCCTGGCGATCGGCGCCGATGTGCTCAAGCTGCAAAAGGCAGGCCTGATCGAGCCTGGTTGGGAACACGAGGTCCCCAACCAGGGCATCATCACCAACTCAGCCGTCGCCTTGTTAACCCGCAACGGCAATCCCAAGGGAATTCGCGGCTGGAGCGACCTGGCCAAACCCGGGGTCACGGTGGTCAGCGCCAATCCCAAGACCTCGGGTGGAGCCCGCTGGAACTTCCTGGGTCTGTGGGGCTCGATCACCCAGGCCGGCGGAACCCCAAACCAGGCCGAGGCCTACGTGAGCCAGGTCTACCGCAACGTCGACAACCTGCCCAAGGATGCGCGTGAAGCATCCGACGTGTTCCTCAAGCGCGGCCAGGGAGACGTGCTGCTCAACTACGAAAACGAAGCGATCCTGGCCCAAAAAAGCGGCGAGCTGAAAGCGCCCTTCCTTGTGCCTGAGCTCAACATTCGCATCGAAGGGCCGGTTGCCGTCGTCGACAAGAACGTCGACAAAAAAGGCACACGCAAGGCCGCCGAGGCTCTGGCCACCTACCTGACGAGCGAGCCTGCTCAGCAGATCTTTGCCGACGAAGGCTTCCGCCCCACCAACGCTGCGGTCTGGGCCCGCGTCAAAAGTCGCTTTGCACCGGTCAAACGCTTCTTCAGCGTCGCCGACTTCGGCGGCTGGTCGAAGGTCGACAAGACCTTCTTCGCCTCAGGCGGGGTGTGGGATCGCCTCTTTGCCAAAACGCGCTGATCAAACCATGTGCGAGCTGCTGGCCCTCAATGCCAACACCCCAACCGACATGGGCTTCTCCTTTCGGGGGCTCAGCCGCCGCGGCGGTGCCACTGGCGAACATGCCGATGGCTGGGGGCTGGCCAGCTTCACGCCCGATGGCTCGGGGTTGAACTTGATTCGTGAAGATGCACCAGCAGCCTTTTCGGCCTTGGCCGAGCAGCTGGGCGAGCGCTCTCCCAAGGCGCTGGTGTCGATCGCGCACATTCGCAAAGCAACCCAGGGAGTGATCACCATCGAGAACTGCCACCCCTTCAGCCGCAACTGGAGAGGGCAGCGCTGGGTGTTTGCCCACAACGGCGACCTCAAGGGAGACATTCCCCTGGGCGATCACTACCGCCCGACTGGAACGACCGACAGCGAGGCGGCATTCTGCTGGATCCTTGAACAACTGGAACGTCTGAACCCCGACCCCGACACGCCACAGGCGCTGTTTGCTGTGTTGCATCAAAGTGCTGCTGAGCTAGCCCAGCGCGGCACCTTCAATGCCCTGATCAGCAATGGTCAGTGGCTGTTCGCCACGGCCACAACCCGTCTGCACTGGCTGACCCGCCGGGCGCCATTCAGCACGGCAACTCTCGCCGATGCTGACCTGCAGGTTGATTTCTCCACCCTGACCAACGACTCCGACGTGGTGACGATTCTGAGCACCGAACCGCTGACCACTGATGAACAGTGGCAGGCGTTCAGACCTGGCGAGTCGATGCTGCTCATCGACGGGGACAGGGTCTGCCAAGGTCAACGCTGACTGCTG